>JBAZZN010000095.1:0-8985 GCA_041658815.1 Thermoplasmatota archaeon | reverse complement strand
ATCGGTGGGGGGCGTGATGTCTGGTGGTGTAGGTGGGGTGGGGAGCCATGGTGGCGGGGCGACATCCTTCACGTAGCTCGCGTTGAGCGCGTTGAACGTGGGCACGAGGAGCGTGAGGCCGAGGGCCACCACGATCGCCGCTTTCACCAGGCGAGTCTCCAGGGAATCTAAGCCTCCTCAGGACGCAGCGAAGCCCATCAGTCGGCTTATAAAGTTTCAGGATGAACCGTTGTACCTGCCGCCAAGATAACGAAGCTTAAGCCCGCCTCGTTCCTCGGTCTGCTCGTGCGAAAGGCGTTCTTCCTCGTGGCCATAGTGCTGGTCACTGCCGGCTGCTCCACGATCACTGACCGGACCTCCTCGGTGGGCTCTGCCGCCAAGGAACTCGTGTCGAACGCGAAGTACGCGAGCTTGCTTGTGGAGATCGATTACCCCACGGGCTACGAGCCCAACGCGGACGCGCTCGCCGCGTTCAAGGAGGCCCTCACGCAAGTGAGCGGACGCGACGCGGCACACATCCTGTTCGCCCAGGACCCGTCCATCCCCGCGGAGACGAATCGCGCTTACTCGTACAATGATATCCAAGCGCTCGAGAACGCGCACCGCGACAAGCACTCAGGCGGCGACACGGCCGCACTCTACATCGTGTACGTCGCTGGCAGCAGCGAGAAGGACACGAGCGACGGAAAGGTGCTTGGTGCCGCGTACCACGGCACGAGCATCGTGATCTTCAAGGGCAACATCAAGGCGAACACTGGCGGCGGTGGGCTCTCGACGAAACCGCAGGAACAGTACGTGGAGCGCGCCGTCCTCATCCATGAGTTCGGTCACGCGGCAGGGCTCGTGAACCTGGGCGCGCCAATGGTGCGCGATCATGAGGACCGCATGGATGACCCCGCGGGCCGTGGCCACTCCACGAACCCAAACAGCGTCATGTACTGGAAGGTCGAGAACACCGCTGGGCTGGCATCGATCGTGAACTGCGTGACTGGTGCTTGCGGCGCCGACATCCCCCACCAATTCGACGCCGACGACAAGGCGGACCTGCAAGCGCTCCGGGGGAGATGATAGCATGCCTGGCGATACGCTCTACCAAGAAGCGTTGACCATGAGCGTGAACAAGAACCTCCTCGACGTCACCACGCTCCTCGAGTTTGCCAGCGGCACGCAGAACGTGCTCGAGAAAGCACGCCACATCGACCGCGCCGTGGAACTGCTGCGTGACGTGCGCGTGCAGCTCGTGGGGCTTGGCGCGCCGCAGAAGTAGTGACCGCCCATCTGACGGCGTGATCCGAGGCATGGCTTCTGCCGCGTTCGGATCGCGCTCGCGCTCATCAGGCCTGTGGCGGCGACACTGCCGCGCATGCGACGACCGAGCCTTGGAACAGCGGCGGTGCCCGCAAGAAGGAGGAGCACGCCCCCCACGAGGAAGGCGTAAGCGAGGTCGCCAATGCGGTCCGTTCTCGGTCATCAGACCCGCGGTGCTAGCCCATTTTCGAGCGGAAGCACCACTGCTGCCCGAGCACTTCCACTTTTCGCGCACTCGTCGCGTCACGTTCGCGCGCGACAGTGAGGGCGAGAGCATCGCGTTCCTGACGATCCTCACGATGGACCAGGAACACTCACAGAGGCGAAGATGCAGGCAACGGCCGTTGCTCCGGGTCAGAGTGACTGCAGAGGGATGCACGACGAGCTTTATGTAGGCGACAAGGCTCCATCTGGATTCCAGGTGGTGTAAAGTGGCGCTACCAGAGCCGACCCCTCCAGTACGCGGAGAAGCGGCACGCTTGTTCCGACAGAGGCTCGCCACCCTCAAGCTGCCACCTGAGGTCAAGGACCAGTACCGCGGCGCCAAACAGTCCTTCCTGCGCCACCGCAAGCAGTAGGGCTCAACGTGCCGGACTGGGACCTTCTCACGGATCTTCAGGTCACGAACGAGTCTATCTCGTACGAGTCCTACAACCGCGCCTAGGATGTCGCCGACTACCAAGACGACGGCCTCGGCAAGACAACGCTCGTCTATTGGAAGGGCTGCCTCGTCGGATTCTTCACCCTCTGCAACGACTCGCTTGATCGCGGTGCGTCTCCTCGTCCTTCAGGCCATGCCCGATGCGCAGGCCTTCTACGCGAGGCGGGGATTCCACTTCACCATCGAGAAAGACAAGGAGCGCGGCAAGCGGAACCGCACCATGTTCCTTGACCTCGACCAGGTCGCCGACGTCGCTTGACCGTCTCCGGTCACTTGTGATTCAAGATCGAGGCACGAGCGGCAGTCTTGCGCGCATAGACTTCGCCTCGCTCACACGCCTTCGATCCCGGAAGCGCTAGGAGGACGGCAGCAATCTGCGTCGCGTCCCAGCCGCCTTCCCACAAGCAACGCGCGATCGCGAAATCAGCCCGCGACCGATCGAACGCTTCATCGACCTCGCCCGAACGGAGGCACTTCCAAGCCGCCTGCAACTTCGGCGATTGGAGCGCCATCCACGCTTCGGCGCGCGCCCAATCCGGCTCCGACCCGGGCGCCGGCACGAGCACCTCCTCAGCATTCTAGATTCCAGTCACGCGCGTTCGCCCGAACACGTCCTCCGGCGCCGTCAGCTCGCAAAGCGCCGCGGCTCGCCGAGGCTCCGCGACGATCGCATAGCTCGCCCCAGATGGACTACTTGTCTTCAAGCTTGTCCGCGATATCCCGCACGACGTGTTTTGCGTCGCCCATGGCTTCCTGGGCTTTGCCCTTCAACTCCTGTCCCTTGTCGCCGCGGAGGCGGCCCACGATCTCGTTCGTCTTCCCCTTGATCTTGTCCGTCGTCCCGCTGGAAGGCTTGTCGTTCGACATGCTCCCATGTCGTTGCGTGGGTGTTTGGCCGATGCGGCCGCAACATCGATGGCGTTCAATGGTGCGCAAGCCACGGCGTGATCCCGAACGCGAGCCCCGCGAAGGTTCCGGAAACGGCACGGCGTTCCTCATCACCTTCCCTCGCAGTGTTCCCAACGGGAGTGCCATGCGCGAAGACACCCTGGATCGTGGCGCTCCTCCATCGCCCCATGTACAGCAGTGGCTTGTTGCACACGAGCGACTTGCCCGCTCGTGAGCACTTCGAGAACCTCTTCGACGCGAACCACGTGAACCTGGTCTTGACGGGACACGCGCACAACTACGAGCGCACGTATCCCGTGGTCAATGGTCAGCGGACCGGCTCGGGTCCAGTCTACATCGTCACGGGCGGGGGTGGCGCTACGCTCTATCCTGGTTTCGTGGCGACGCCCGCGTGGAGTGCGATGCGGAGCGCCACGCACTTGCGGTTCAGGGGCGATCGCGGCGGCTACCGCTCGCGACGACTACGATGAGCGCCACCACAAGGACCGCAAGAACGCCCAGGACAACGAGCGCCGTCCCGGAGAACCCGGCGTACCCCGTCGATTCGCTGGGAGCAGGGTTGTTGATGTTCACGACGGGCGTCCCGCCGCCCGTGGGATTGTTGTAGATGTTCGTCGAGTTCTGGGCATGCACGAGAGGGCTCGCCAAGATAGCGAGCAGCGGCAGCACGAGGAGAATGGGTCTCATCTATCGAACGATGGTCGTAACAGGTTGAGGCGCTTCTGGCCGCCCCATCGTTTCCCCATCGCGGTGAGGGCTGCTTGCGGACTCTGCGCCTGCAATCTATGTCAAACTCCCGAACCGACCCGGCGCCCTCGAACACGCGACCCGCGTCCTGGGAGAACACAAGATCAACATCGACAACATCAGCCTCGAGACGGTTGACTCCACCGGCTACGCGCGCATCACGACCACCAAGTTCCGCGAAGCGCTCGCGATCCTCCAAGCCGCGAACGTGGACGCTCGCGAGACCGAACTCGTCACAACGGTGATCGCGAACAAGCCCGGCGAACTGTCGCGCGTATGCGCCGATCTCGCCGCGGCGGGCGTGAACATCGAGTCGGTTCTTGGAACTGGAGCGGATGGCCACGTGACTTTTCGCACCAGCGACAATGAACTCGCGGCACGAATCCTCGGCAAACTGTGACGCGCTTCCGAGAATCCTGAAGTCTCGGACCTAGCTAATCCAGGCCTGACTTGGGCAGGTGCTTCCCGCCCGGTCTCTTGCGCGCCTCCGTGTTTCTCTTGACGAGTTTTCCGGCAATGCTCGTTAACTCTTCTTGTGGGGCGCCGCCCTCTTGGTGGTCTTCTTCGCCGTCGTCGCCTTTGCCCTCTTTTTCGTAGTCAGCGCCTTCGGCGCCGCCTTCTTCGCCTTCTTCGCGACACCCTTCTTCTTCGTGCTCTTGCTCGATGTGGAAGCCTTGACCGAGCTGCCCTTCCGCAAGTGCGGAGGGTTCGCCGCGGGCGGCTTGTTCGTATTGGTGGAAGGAATCACGGGTGCGGGCGCGTCCATCGTGTGCGCGGCCTCGCGCTCGACCTCGAGCGCTCGTCGCTTTGAATGCTGAGGAAGCTCGGATGGTTGACCCGAGACCCCGACCGGCTCAGTTGTTGTCCTGCTGTGATCGATCATCGCATCCAGTATCACCGGGCTTGGGGAAATCACTGTCCCCTATAGCAGAAAGGCGTGCAACCGAAGCGCGCGCGAACAGGACTGTAGTGGTGCTCCTCATGCAGCGGCGCGTCGTAGCAGCCGCAACCGAGCACCAGCCAGGCTTCCTCTCATCCAGCCTCGCCCAGTGGCTTGCCCGCGTATTGGATTGGTCCCGCCGGCGACGGAGCACAGCCAAAGCGTTCGCATGAACTTGAGGCCCGCGAGTTGCACTGCAGCATCGTGGGATAGCAAAAGCGCCGCCGAGTCGATCGTAAAGCGATTTCTCGACCGCGTTTCCTCCTGGGTCACCGGAAGTGTCGACGCCCTCGGGCGCGGCGCCGCGGTGAGCCCAGCGCTGCAAGAGCCCGATGGGGCGTGTCGCGAGGAAAGGGCGTGGGGGTCGCCCCACGGATCGAGGGATCCTTCGGTTCGCGATGGACCCCCCGTCGCGATCACGGCGTCTCGTCCTTTACGCGCTCAGTCTCGTTCGGGAGCTTCGCATTAGGCTCGTCTGGACCAGGTAGGTGAGCTCGGGGAATTCGGCGCGGATGCTTGCCCGTCGATCCAACGAGGTTCGCGGGCTCGCTCATTTCGCGCTCGACCGCATCACGCGTGGGGCTGCGCGGAGGGAAGTTCTCTTCGCTCATCGGGTCTGTCCGAGAACGACTTCGGCGGCGAGTATTCATGGTCAAGAACGAAGGGGTTCGAAAGGTTAGTCAAGGGTGGCCCGATCGTGAGTAAGCGTCCTGTGAACGGCGGTGGCTGACGAATGGCTTCGCTGCGACGGCTTGGGGATTCACCAGAACGTCGTCCAGACCATTCCGACGGCCGCGAGCGCCATCATGACGTCCTGCCGCGTCACCTCCTCCAACCGCTTCTGTCCCGAATGGAGGCAGAAGCCCCTGAGGGCGCTGGCGTCGCCCACCAGGGTGGACGGCTTGATGCCGTTCGCCCGCCGCTCCTGGATGTACCGCAGGATGACCTCCCGGTCGCCCTCTACAGGGACATCCGAAAGGATCCGTTGGACCGCCTGCCAGAACTTGTCGTCGTCATAGACGCTCGCCGTGGACATACTTGCAACACGATTCCCGTGCCGGGAAAGTCGTTGGGGCAGGTATTGTTCGCCCAAGGTTGTTGTATAGCCCCGCTCGGATTCGAACCGAGGTCAAAGGATCCAAAGTCCCCTATGATTGGCCACTACACTACGGGGCTGTGTGGCGCTCCCGTCGGGAGCAGTCCGCGCCATTGCGGCTCCCTGCCTTCAACCTTGCTCGACACCCGAGGCGAGGCGTGTCCCGCCCTCACGTCGTTATAGTCGTCGCGTAGAGGTCTGCGCGGCCGTTCCTCGTGTCGGTCCAGATGGCGTGGAACTTGCCGTCGCTGCCAGCGCCCAGCCCCAAGTAGTCGCCCATGAAGACGAACCCGTCCTGGTGGTAGCTTGACCACGGCGTGAAGGAGTGGCTGCTCGCGCTCGTGGCGGGGCCGAAGCCGACGCCGTCTTGTGCGGATTGGAAGCGCGCGCGCATGTTGTGCTGGTTGGACATGTCGTCTTGGTAGTAGAGTACGCCCACGATGCCGTTCGGGTTCACGGCGACTTGTGGCATGAGCTGTTGGCTCGTCACTTCGTCCGTGAGGAGCGTCATGGTGAAGGTGGCGCCCGCATCGGCCGAGCGCGCGACCGCGACGCGCCCGATGAAGCTCGCCGTCCGGGGTTGGTAAGCGCCGTCAGCCCACGCGACGAAGACGTGCCCATTGTGTGCGGCGACGTAGGGCGAGGCCACGGTGCGGTACGGCAGTCCCGAGGTGTAGCCCGTGGTGGGGCCCGCATCGGACACGAGGAACGTCGCGCCGCCGTTCGTGGAGCGGAGGACCGAGATGCAGTTCGTCGCAGGGGGCGCGTGCTGCTGCGTGCACTCGCCCTGCAGCGCGACGTAGAGCGTGCCGTCAGTGTCAACGACTGGGGCGGTGAGCGCTCCGGCCATTGGAAGCACCGTCGTGATCCACGTCGCGCCGCCGTCCATGGAGCGTGATAGCATTGGCTGTGCGGTCACGGTGATGAGGTCCCACGTGACATAGACCTTGCTGGCGTCACTGGGGTCCACGGCTTGCCAGTTCTTGTCTGCCCACGTGTTGGCCGTGGGGCCAGTGCCCGTCCAGATGAGTTTGTCGTCCGTCCACGTGAGGCCGTCGCGTGACTTCGCGTAGAGGAGCCCCCACTCGGTTGGACAACCCACCGCGGCAAGGGGTGCGCAAGCGGCTTTGTCTATGACGTGCTTTGACGCCATGAGCCCCGTGAAGTGCGCCATGCCGTCGGGGCCGAAGACCACGACGGGGTCGCTCATGCAATCGAATCCTGAGGCTGCCGTGGCGGGCTCGCTGGGGATGGCGCCGGGGAAGTGCCCGTTCGTCCACGTGGCGCCGCCGTCGAAGGACACGTAAAGGCCGCCCCACACGCGGTTGACGCTACAGCGCTGCGGCGTGCTCGCGGTGAGCGTGTAGTCCTTGGCCGTCGCGATGATGTGCAGTGGGTCGGTCGGGTCCACCGCGAGCATGACCTCGTTGGCGGGGCCACTCGTGGTCGTGACGCGCACATCAGGCGAAACGACAGTGGCGTTGCTCGCGTGCGCCGCGACGAGCGTGACCGATGGCTGGCCGTTCCGTGCGGCATGTACGGTCGTGTACGAGCCAGCGATCACTGCGGCTGGGACGATGAGGATCGCAAGAAGAACGGCGTGTGTGCGGATGGCTGCAGCCTCCCGCCATCTACAGGTCGTGCCCTGGTCCTAAGCATTTCCGTGACGCTGTGTGCGGTCAGGCGTCGCCGTCGATCTCTTGCAGGACGACCTCGCGGTGGATGCGCTTCACGCGCGGTCGCCACAAGAGGCCCGCGCCAAAGAGGAAACCCGCGAGGAGCGTTGGCGGAACGGCCGGGTGCGCGTGGAGGAATAACTTGGTCTGCACGAGCGCGCTGGCCGCTTCGCCGTGCGCGAGCGCGGCCGTGGCGCCTGCGGGCGTGTCCGGGAGGCGATAGCGCGAGTCGAGATCGACGGCTCGGTCCGGGTTGGCGTTGAGCGTTACCGCGACGCTGGACGTGACGTCCACAGGAGTGGGCGCGCCGCCGGTCGCTCGCAGCGTCCAGATGCCCGTCCCTGGCGCGTCGAGACGCCCGCGCACGAGTGCCTTGCCCGCGTCCGCGCTGGGCTGCGTCCATGTGCCCTTCACGAGGCCGTCCTTCTCGAGCGTGACCGTGACAGCGCCCACTGGCGCCGACCACACAACGTCGAACGTGGCGACGCTCGCGTCTGGCTTGACGGCGAACGTGGTGCTCCAGCCTGCGGTGGGCGCGCTGAGGAACCCGAGGAGCCCGCTTGGCGCTTGGCCCGCGGGGAGCTGCTCGTGGTCCGTGAACGTGTCCGCGCCGCCCGCCACGAGCACGTTGCCGCGGTCGGGCAACTCGCCCAGCGCGCGGTGGACCGCGTCACGCGCGTCCACGAGGCCAAAGCCAGTGGCGTCATCGAGGCCGGGAGGGCCCACGTCGATGGCGGATTCTCTGATGGCGTTCTGCACGGCGGAAGGCCGCATGGCCGCGTTGGCTTCGAGCATGAGCGCCACGATGCCCGCGACGTGCGGCACGGCTTGGCTCGTGCCAGAGTAGTAACGGTGGAACGCGTCGTGATCGCTGTTCGCGTCCGGCGTGGCTTCCTGGCTCCTGAGGCCGAGGATGGTGTCGCCGGGCGCGACGACATCGGGCTTGATCCAGGAGGAGTCACTCGTGGAGATGACGGGGCCGCGAGAGGAGTACGAGACTGTTTGTGCCGCTGCGTCCACCGCGCCCACGGTGATGACGCGCGGGTCCATCGCTTCGAGGCTGAGCGTGGATGGGCCCGGCCCGTGGTTGGACGCGGAGAAGAGCACGACGACGCCGGAATCGACGAGCCGATCGATCGCACGGATCTCCGCGTCGTCAGGGTCGAACGTCTTGCCTTCGCCCACGCGGCCCCACGCGTTCACCACGACGCGGATGCCGTAATCGTCCTTGTGCACGAAGAGCCAGTCGTACGCGAGGAGCGCGCTTGCGGTCGTGAAGTGGTCGCTGATGTCGATGCCCACGAGGCTCGCATCGGGAGCCACGCCGCGCACGCGGCCTTGCGTCGTCGCGCCGCTGGCGGCCACGATGCCCGCGACGTGCGTGCCGTGACCGTTCGAGTCGCCCACGCTGTCCGAGAATGCGCCGCCGCTCAGTTTCACGTTCGCTTTCACTCGACCAGCGAGGTCGGGGTGCGTCGCGTCGATGCCGGAATCGAGGACCGCGACAGTGATGCCGCGGCCCGTGAACGGCGTGCCGGCCGCGTCTATCGGAGGGGGGTCCGCGCGTGTGAGCTGGAGGTTCATGTCGCCCAAGTACTCGAGCGGAGCCACGTCCTGCACGCTGATGACGCCGGTCCTGCTCGCGAGC
>JBAZZN010000094.1:0-9051 GCA_041658815.1 Thermoplasmatota archaeon | reverse complement strand
GATATCGTTCCGAGTTGCCGTTCCACTCTCCCGAGGGGGTTTCGAGTGGGGGATAAAGCCGACGGGTCCACCGCCTCACAGGCAAGAACCACGTTTCAGGCCCGGTCTGCGTTTTTCACCGGGCTCATGTCGCCCCAGGCAGTTACGGCTGGTCGCCTTGATATGCTGGCTACTGTATGAGGGGCGGTGCGGTTCGCTGTCTTCGTCGCGCTCGGCATCCTGGCAATGCCGATCGTCGGCGCGATGACGCAGACCATCATGGATCCGACTGGCGACGAACAGTCGAGGGGTTGGATCCCCGATGGATCTAGATGTACTGGTGCTGCCCTCGATTGCTCATTCCCATTGGCCGGATGGATGCGGAGTGGTCCCGACGTCCTGCCGTATGACCTGCGTGGGTCGGATTTCGACGTTTACGCCGAGGGCTTGGATTCCTGGAGCCTCACTCCCGCTCTTGCGGCCGGAACCACTGTGTATGACTTCACGGCCACCGCGCCCTTCGCAGTCTGAGTGATATCATCCCGTCGTCCGTCGGTTGAATGCAAGTACCGAGCACGGTAGCTGAAGGATATCATGTTGGCACTATAACATCGGCACATGACCGACTCCGGGCGGTCACTCCTCTCGTACGCGAAGGCGCGAAGAACGCGAAGGAAATCCTCCTGAGTGGAACGCGGCGGACGTACCTCGATCCAAGATGGAGTCGTTCGCGACGTCATGAACAAGCTGTTGCCTCTTCGCGGTCTTCGCGCCTTCGCGTACAAGTGAGTAGGCTGGAAACTGAAATCACTTGATGCGCTTGAGCGAGCCCGTCTCGATCTCGAACTGGTGCAGCATCTCCCCGAGGGATTCCAGGCGGATCGGTTTCTTCAGGTGCCCGAAGGCGCCAAGGCCGATGGCGCTCACGACGCTGGGGTTGTCCTCCGGGAGGGCAGTGAGCAGCACGATGCGCGTGTCCGGCTTCTCCTTGAGCATGCCGCGGAGCACGTCCAGCCAGTTCTGTTGTCCCTCCAGCATCATGTCGAGGAAGACCGTGCCGAACTTGGCCTTGTGGAACTCCTCGATCGCGCCCACCACGTTCGCGCTCGTCACGATGTGGTCCTGCTTCCCCCGCAAGTAGTGGATGGCCTTCCCGATCATGTCGAGGATGGGGGGCTGTCATCGACGATGAGGTAACGGGCCACGGGGGAGTCTCTTGGCGCACCAGCTTTGGGATGCGCGGCGAGGGAACCTTGCCGCTCCATTGAAGAGGGGTGCCCACGCCAGATTCGTTTCACTCCCTCAGGGGAATCCATAAACCTCACAACCTCACCCGGCCGTGGCTCAAGCGGAGCTTGAGGCGGACCATGCGTTCTCGGGAGGGGGCTTGGGGATGATGGGACTACGCAGCATGCCCGCTGTCATTGCATTGGGCATCATCCTCCTGGTGAGCATGCAACCAGTCGCCGCGCCTTCCCAAACCGGTCCTCAGCGAACGACCTCTGTCTCGAATGGAACGACCGTAGTGGCGTTCTGGGATGATTTCGAGCATGGCATGCGTTGGCAGCCAAGTTCGGCAAGCAACGACATCCTTGGGCGGTACACGAAGTGGCATATCGCCCAAGAAGAGTTCGCCAGTCTGGATCCGCAATGGGCTCCCCCAAACCACTTCCTCATGGCTTCGGATCCGCGACTCGAGAGTGAGTTGGGAGCAAGCCCGTCGTTCTATGGAACAGGTGCCAAGGCGACGATCGTGTCGTTTGGCATCGATCTGTCGGGTCTCTCTTCGCCCCGAGCCGTCTGGGACCAGTAAGGCGTGTTGGTCGATGGCCAAGACTCGGTGACCCTGTACGTGATCAACGGTGGGAACGAGACCCAAGTCGCTCGTTGGACTAACAGCGTCTTGTCGGCTCAGCAGACTGAGGTCGATCTTTCCGCGTTCTCAAGCCAGACCATTCAGATCAAGTTCCTGTTCCAATCCGAGAAGATGCCATCCGCCCTGCGGCTGGCCAATGGAGGTTGGAGGATCGACAACGTCCGTGTGCTGGGCGAAACTCAGTCCCAGATCGTGGTTTCGGCGACCCAGTCATATTGGGTCAACCGCGACGAAGACCTTCCAGGCGTGGACTTGTCTGGCGCATTCTCCTTCCGGCTGATTGCGGGAGGACGTCCTGTGTTCGAAAGAGTCGCCGTGATCTCAGGGAGCCAGACGCCTTGGTCGGTGGACGGCACCGGTTGGGGGCGAGCATGCTGGCCAGACCCTGGATCGACATGCAAGTACATACTGCCCTTTGAACCCCCATACTACGCTTGGGCGGGGTGGATCGAGTGGGTCGGGAGCACGGACATGGAGGGAACGTACCGTACCACTGCTTCGGGGATCTACCGCCCTGCCAACGTCCTGACCACGGCACCTTTCGTTGGGCAATTCGTTGGGAGCAAAGTTGCAACAGGCCGCTGCACCAACGTTGACGTCGGCTACGCGATCTACGTTGGAGATTTCGTGCAGTACGAGAGCGGCTTCAGACGGTTCTGTTCATGAGCCGTTGTTCTGGGGTGCTTGCGCGCAGGCCTCGCGGTCGGCGCCCGAAACACCCATGATGGGCTCTCCCGTCACTCCCAGTGTGTGGCCTGCGGCGCAATGGTGCGCGCGGTGGACAACGCCATGGTGAGATTTCGACCACGTACTTCGAATACCCTTAATCGTATTACGATCGTAATACAACGAACGCCGTCCGGGGCGCAACTCTTCCCATGGTTTGGCGGGAGGCTGCCCTCTTTGTCGGGTGCACGGCATGATTCTTGGTACGCGAAGGCGCGAAGACCGCGAAGAGACTCGGCTTCCAACAGCGTCCTCGTTCTCAATCACGCGGTCTCCAATCCGGAAGTAGCAGGCCCGTTACGAAGGCGTCAGGGGGCTTGCTGCCCCCTGAAACCCCCGCTCACCGCCGCGCGCTGGACGCATCTTTCGCGGCTGATGACGCGTCCGCGCCTCAGCCTGCTGGCTTCGGTTGCGGCGCGGCTGGACGACGTTATCGTTCGCCCGAAACACCTATCATGGGCCCCCGCGTCGGCCTCCTCGTGACCGAAGTCCGCCCCGAGGACATGGTCGGCAGTAGCCGCCTGCGCAAGCCGCGCTGGCTCGTGCGTCCCCTCCCCAGCGGCCCCAAGGTCGCCCAGATCCAGGGCCTCTTGGGAGAGCACGGCCTCCACACGGTCTGTGAGGAAGCGCGTTGTCCCAACCGGGGCGAGTGCTGGTCGAACGGCGAGGCCACGCTCATGATCATGGGCGACACGTGCTCGCGCGCGTGCCGCTTCTGCGACGTCAAGGTGGGTAGCACGCAGGAACTCCTGCACTCGCCCCTTGACGCGCTGGAACCCGCGAAGGTCGCGCGCACCGTGCAAACGCTGGGCCTCGCGTACGCCGTCATCACGAGCGTGGACCGCGACGAATTGCCAGACCAAGGCGCGGACCACTGGGCGCGCACGATCCAAGCCGTCAAATCCCTCTGCCCCGGCACCATCATCGACGTGCTCGTGCCGGACTTCCGCGGCGAGAGAACGCTCATCGAGCGCGTCGCCACCGCTGGCGCGCACGTGCTCGCGCACAACATCGAGACCGTGCGCAGGCTCCAGCCCACCGTGCGCGATGCCAGGGCCAGCTACGAGCAATCGCTCGCCGTGCTGCGCGCCTTCAAGGAGTTCGCGCCGCGCACGCCCACCAAGAGCGGCATCATGGTGGGCCACGGCGAGACGCATGAGGAACTCGTGGAGACGCTGCAAGACCTGCGCGCGGCGGGCGTGGACTTCATCACCATCGGCCAGTACCTGCGCCCCAGCACGTGGCACCTTGAGGTCCAGAAGTACGTGCACCCTGACGACTTCAAGGCAATCGAGGCGGAGGCCGTCGAGATGGGCTTCAAGCACGTCGTTGCCGGCCCATTCGTGCGCAGCAGCTACCGCGCGTGGGAAGTGGAGAAGCTCGTGCGCCAAATGGGGGGTCTGGGGGGCTCGCCCCCCAGCGTCGATGGGCACGTCTCCGACTAGGCGCTCGCCAAGAAAAGTTATGAGTGGGCCCGGGCTCGCCCGACCATGAAGGGCGTCCTCTTCGCGTTCCTCACCATCACCGCGCTCCTCGTCGCGGGCTGCGTGTCCAGCCCGCTCACTCCCAGCGCGTCCCAAGGGCCAGTCGGAGCGCTGGGCGCCACCGTGCGCGACGCCGCCGTTCTCGCGTTCACGGCCGGCGACAACACGACGGGCAAGGTCGTCTCCGGCGTCTTGCCGGTCACGTTCTACCTCAACCACGACGCTGCCGAGCCCACGCTGGGCGTGACGAAGGACGGCACGTTGCTCTACGCGGCCGCCACGTTCAACAATGACATCGTGGGCCAACCGTTCCCCGGCGGCTCGCCCCGGACGGACATCCTGAGGAGCGATGACGGTGGCTTGACCTGGAAGGACGTGACGCCCTACTTCCCAGGCGGACTCGTGCGCGAGCACTTCGAGACTGGGGACCCGTACATCTACCTGGACCCGGTGACGGACCGCGTCTTCGACATCGACCAGCGCCTCTCCGTCACGTGCCACACCGTCACGTACAGCGACGACAAGGGAGCCTCGTGGAACCCCCTCGACGCGAAGGCCTGCCAGACGCCGCCAGCGGACCACCAGACCCTCGTGACGGGCAAGCCGCGCGTGCTGCCCACGACGCCGCTCTATCCCAACATCGTCTATTACTGCAACAACCAGATCGCCGCCAGCACGTGCGCTCGCAGCCTGGATGGCGGCTTGACCTTCCACTCCACGGCCCCACCGTTCCTCGGCGTCAGCGCCGACGCGGGCGTGGCGCCCAACTCGACTGACCCCACTAACTCCGAGATCAGCGGCTTCTGTGGTGGCCTCCACGGGCACCTCGCGGCCGCGCCAGACGGCACCGTCTATCTGCCCAAGACGCACTGTGGCAAGCCCACGGTCGCCGTCACCAAGGACGACGGCCTCTCGTGGACGACGACCGTGGTGGCCAAGGCGAACTCGTGGGACGACCCCACGATAGCAGTGGACAAGGCCAACACGGTCCATATGGTGTACGTCGGTGAGAAGGACCGGCACCTCTGGCTCGTGAGCAGCAAGGACTCCGGCGCCCACTGGAGCACTCCACTGGACGTCACCGCGCCGGGCCTCACCGCCGCGAACTTGCCCGCGCTCACGGCTGGCGACGAGGGACGCCTCGCGCTCGTGTACGCTGGCACGGCGGACCCAGTGAACGTGAACATCCCCGAGAAGGACGAAGCCGCGCTCAACAACGAGACGTACGACGGCTACCTCGCCATCATCACGGACGCGGCCAGCCCCACGCCAACCGTGACGACCGCGCGCGTGAACCCCGCCAACGACCCGCTCGTGCGCGGCCAATGCGGCCCCGCGCGCTGCCCCGGCATGTACGACTTCCTCGACGTGGTGATGGACAAGGACGGCCGCGCGTGGGCCGCTTTCGTGGACGCTTGCATCGAGAAGTGCGCGCAGCCCGGCGGCCTCGCCAAGGACAGCAACTCCAGAGCCGCGTTCGTCGCGACCTTCGCGCAAGGCCCCGGTCTCCTCGCGAACCAAACGGCTTTGCCAGCGATCCACGGTGCGGGAAAGAGCTGAGCCGCGATGGCCCAACGGTCCTTCACCTCCGACAACGCCGCAGGCGTCCACCCCGAGGTCCTGCGCGCCATCGTGGCGGCGAACGTTGGCCACGCGCTGGCGTATGGCTCGGATGAGTGGACTCACCGCGCCACCAAGAAGCTGCAGGCGCTCCTTGGCGACTGCGACGTCTTCTTCGTGAGCAACGGCACGGGCGCCAACGTCCTTGGGCTCTCGGCGCTCGTGAAGCCATTCGAGGCCGTCATCTGCGCGCAGACAGCTCACGTGCAGATGGACGAATGCGGCGCTTTCGAGCGCTTCACTGGCGCACGGCTGCTGACCGTCCCCACTTCGGATGGGAAGCTGCGAGCGCAGGCGCTGGAACCGCTCCTCGCAGGCCGGGGGAACCAGCACGCATCACAGCCGCGCGTCGTCAGCATCACCAACGCGACGGAGCTGGGCACCGTTTACAAGCCCTCGGAGGTCCGCGAGCTCGCGACGTGGTGCCACGAGCGGGGGCTCTACTTGCACTGTGACGGCGCGCGCATCGCCAACGCTGCCGCGGCCAACGGCGGCGACATCAGGGCGGTCCTCCAAGGCGTCGATGTCCTATCGTTCGGAGGCACGAAGAACGGACTCCTGGGCGGCGAGGCCGTCTTGTTCTTTGACAAGCCGCTTGCCCGAGACTTCCTCTTCGTGCGCAAGCAAGGCATGCAGCTCTCCAGCAAGATGCGCTTCGTGGCCGCGCAGTTCGACGCGCTCCTCACCGACGGCTTGTGGCTGGACAGCGCGCGGCACGCGAACCGCATGGCGCAGATGCTCGCCAACGAAGCGGCCGCAGCAGGCGTGCGCCTCGCGCGGCCCACCGAAGCCAATGAGGTGTTCGCACTGCTCCCGCGCGACGTGATATCGCGCGTGCAGGCCGAGTGGCCCTTCTACGTGTGGAACGAACAGACGAGCGAAGTGCGCTGGGTGTGCTCGTGGGACACGACCGAGGACGACGTGCGGGGGCTCGTGGGGTCCCTTGCGCGGTGTCTCAAGGAACTCTGATCAGGGCGCCTTGTGCGCCGCGTCCTCGTTGGTCGGTGTGCTCCCACCTGCCGTGACGGGTGCCGCGGGAGCAGACTTGGCTTTGAGCGCAGCAAGGTCGGCCGTGCTCACGCGCTCTGTCGAGTCCGCCGTCATCGGGATGAGGTACGTGTAAGTCCTCATCTGCGCTTCCAAGAACTCTAGGAGCGCGACGCCTTCCTTGGGCTTGAGCGGAAAGCCAGGCTCTTTCACGCGCGCCTCAACGACGCCCTTGACCTTCTTGAGGAGGTCGCGGGGGTCGTACTGGACGCGGGTGAGCACATCCGAGATGATATCGCCAGGCACGACGGTCTCGATGTAGAAGTCCTCGGGGTCCTCGTCGTCCGAGAAGACGTGCACTTCGTTCGTGCGCCCGAACAGGTTGTGCATGTCTCCCATGATGTCCTGGTAAGCACCAGTCAGGAACATGCCGATGAAGTACGGCTCGTTCCCGCGCAGCGCGTGCAGGCGGACCGTGGGCACGCTGCCCTCTGGCGAGATGAACTCGTCTATCTTGCCGTCCGAGTCGCATGTGATATCGACGAGCGCGGCTTCGTGCGTGGGTTGCTCGTCCAGCCGGTGGACGGGCATCACGGGAAAGAGCTGGTCGAACGCCCAGTGGTCCAGCGCGCTCTGGAAGAGCGAGAAGTTCGCGAGGTACTGGTCCGCGAGGCGCGTGTCGAGGCCTTGGAGGTCCTCGGGCACGCGGCGCATACGCTTCGTTATGGGCACGAGCTTGCGCATGAGCTCCCAGTACAGGTTCTCTACGGTGGCGCGGTCCTCAAGGCCGAGGATGCCGAGGCGGAACGCGTCGAGTGCCTGGTCCTTGCGCTGCTGCGCGTCGTGGTAGTACTCAAGCGCGTTCTTCGTGTTCACGCCATCGGCGAGCTCGCGCATCTCTCGAACGAGTTTCTCGTCCGTCGTCGTCGGTGGGAGCTCGGTCTTGGGCGCCCCGATCTCGATGTTGCCGAAGACGTTCATGATGATGCAGGAATGGTACGCCGTGATGGCTCGGCCCGACTCGCTCACGATGTGCGGCTCGGGAACGCCTTCCTCGCCGCAGATCTGCTGGATGTTATAGACGATGTCGTTGCAGTACTCGTCGAGCGAGTAGTTCACGCTCGAATCGCTCGTGGTGCGCGTCCCCTCGTAATCTACACCGAGGCCGCCGCCCACGTCGAAGTACTCCAGCGGGATGCCCATGTTGCGCAGGTCTGCGTAGATGCGCGTGCCCTCCAGCACGGCGGCCTTGATGGTGCGGATGTCAGTGAGTTGTGAGCCGACGTGGAAGTGGAAGAGCTGGAGCGCGTTCTCCTTGCCTGCTTCCTTCAGGATGCGGACGGCCTGGATGATCTCAGGGATTGTGAGACCGAACTTGGCGAAGTCGCCGCTCGACTTCTCCCACTTGCCCACACCCTTCGTGGTGAGCTTCGCGCGTAGGCCGATGATGGGCTCGACGCCCATCTCGTTGGCGACACGCAGCAGGAGAGGGAGTTCGCTCAGCTTCTCGATGACGACGATGACCTTGCGACCGAGCTTGCGGCCGTGAAGGGCCAGCCGCATGTAGTCCTCGTCCTTGTAGCCGTTGCAGATGGTGAGCGCTTCTGGGTCCGTGTTGAGCGCTAGTGCTATCACGAGCTCGGGCTTCGAGCCGGCCTCGATGCCGTGGTGGTACGGCGCGCCAGCGTCGAGGATCTCCTCGACCACTTCGCGCATCTGGTTCACCTTGATGGGGAAGACGCCGTAGTAGGCGTTCTTGTAATTGTTCGCCGCAAGGGCTTGGCGGAACGTCTCGTTGAGCTTGATGACGCGCGAGCGAAGCACGTCCTGGAAGCGGATCACGAGGGGGAAGCCGAGCCCCTTCTCCTGCACGTCCTCGATGACGTCCAAGATATCAATGATGGGGCCTGGCTGCCCGTACGGCGTGACGCACAAGTGGCCTGCCGCATTGATCGCGAAGTAGTTGGCGCCCCAGTTCTCGACGTTGTAGAACTGCGAGGCACGTTCGACCGACCAGAATTCTTCCTGGGTCGTCGCCTGTTTCACGGTTCGCGCATGGAGGCCCATGACAAATAAGGTGTTCTGCCGAAAACACCAAGCGCGCGCGCTACTGATGCGGGAGCATGCCTCGCCTTCGCTCCGACAACACCGTCCTCCTCGTCGTGGACATGCAGGAGAAGCTGCAGCCGCTCATCCACGATGACGCGGCCATCCGCGCGAGGGCCGCGGCGCTCGCCGAGGGATGCAGGTTGCTCGACGTGCCCGTCATCGTGACGGAGCAGTACCCCAAGGGGCTCGGGCACACGGTGCCGGAGCTTCAGGGCGCGCTCAAGACCGCTGGCGGCGCGTTGGAGAAGACCGCGTTCTCGTGCCAGGCGG
>JBAZZN010000093.1:0-9209 GCA_041658815.1 Thermoplasmatota archaeon | reverse complement strand
GGGGGTGGCGGAGGCGAGGTCGTGCACTGCTCGATGCCGCCGGGGTGTGTGAAGGCGCAGCTCTGGATCAGCGTGGCGTCGGGGAACATCGCACGGTACGTCACGAGGTTCCCGGGCTCCACATGGAAGCTCGCAGCCCACGATCCCCACGACTTGTGCACGAGGTGCACCCATAGGCCGTTCGTGTCCCTGGCGTCGACGCCGCTCACTTGTGATGCGGAGGCACCTTGGATGACGACCTCGACCCACCACTCGTTCCCGCCCTTGTCCAGGAACGATATCGTGTGGCCGGAAGCGGTGTACGTCTGGTTCGCCAGCCCTGCGCCGGGCATCACGACCGAGCCAAGGAGGATGGCGAGCGCCCAACTGCCCACTCGCATTGCACCCATCTGAGGGGTGCCTATTTGTAGCTCTCTTGAAATGCGATGTGGGCCAGCGCTCGAACGCCCACCGTTCTTGCCCTCGCCTTGTCCCTCGGCTCGCGTCGCTCGCCTACGGGAAAAGGCCACGCGCCTTCACGGCCTGCGCCTAACGCTGCGGCGTTAGTCGCGCCGTCAAATCGCTCGTGCTCTCTTTCCTCAAGCGCGCTGCGGCGCGCTCTACGGAAAGAGGCCTCGCGCTTTGACGGCCTCTCCGCACCGCTCCAGCGCGAGGACGTACGCGGCGGTGCGCATGTCCACGTTCTTGCTCTCGGCGATGCGGACGGTGTTCGCAAAGGAGCGCTCCATGATGACGGCGAGGCGGTCGTTGACCTCCTTCTCAGTCCACGAGTAGTGGTTCTGGTTCTGGACCCACTCGAAGTAGCTGACGGCCACGCCGCCGGAGTTCGCGACGACGTCTGGCACGAGGAACACGCCGTTCTTGTGCAGGATCTCGTCGGCTTTCACCGTCGTGGGGCCGTTGGCGCCCTCGGCGAGGATGCTCGCGCGGATCTTGCCCGCGTTGCTGGTGGTGATCTGGTTCTCCATCGCCGCGGGCACGAGGATGTCGCACTCCTGCGTCAAGATGTCAGCGACCACGGAGGCCTTCGGATAGCCAGCGATGAGGCCCTTGTTCTTGCGCGAGTAAGCGAAGATGTCGTTCACGTCGATCCCGTTCTTGTTATAGAGCGCGGCCGAGACGTCCGAGATGCCGACGACCTTCGCGCCCTGCTCCTGGAGGAACTTGGCGGAGTAGTAGCCGACCTTGCCAAAGCCTTGCACGACCGCGGTCATGTCGCCAAGGCGCTTTCCCTTGTGCTTCACGGCGGCCGCGATGGTCTCGACGACGCCGCGGCCCGTGGATTCGGTGCGGCCAAGCGAACCGCCAAGCGCGAGGGGCTTGCCCGTCACGACGCCGGCGGACGCGCCGCCCTTGATCATGGCGTACGTGTCGTAGATCCAGCCCATCATCTCGCTCGTGGTGTTCACGTCGGGCGCCGGGATGTCCGTCTCGGGGCCGAAGACGTTCACCATCTCCACGGTGAGACGGCGCGTGAGACGCTCGAGCTCGCCATTCGAGAGGGTCGTGGGGTCAACGATGACTCCTCCCTTCGCGCCGCCGTATGGGAGGCCGGCGATGGCGCATTTCCAGTTCATCCAGGCCGCCAGCGCGATGACCTCGTCGAGGCTTACGTCCTGGTGATATCGGATGCCGCCTTTCGTGGGGCCCAGCGCGTTGCTGTACTGGCAGCGGTACGCAGTATAGACTTTGACTTGCCCCTTGTCCATGCGCACTGGCACGGACGCGATGGTCGTGCGCATTGGGTGCGAGAGGTGCTCCACGATCCACGGTTCGAGCGTGACGTGGTGCGCGGCGCGCACGAACTGCTCGTGCGCCATCTCGGCGAGCGACGGGGGGCCTTGACCTTCTGGCGTCGGCGCGTGGCCACCGAGCGGAGGGGTATGCGTCGCGGCAAGCCGAGCCTGAAGTTCTTCCGGGGACACGAGGACCACCTGGATGGTCCGCGGGGAGCCGGGGTGATCTATATGTTGGTTTCGTCAGCTCGGGGAGAGGGTCTAGGGAAACCAGCGTAGGGTTTTTCCCCAGAGAAATCGACGCGAGTCGTTGGCTCTCGTTCTCCGATTGGGAGGACTCAACCCCCGACGTGGAACTCCGGCTATCGCTTCGCGAGCGCGTTGGTGATGGGGGCCCCAGCGGCGATCGCACGCCTGTGATATCGTTGCCGTACCAATGGCGCTGGGTGCCCCGCTCGCACAGAACCCATACTGATGATTGATTCTCGCCTACGAACATCAGCAGTATTTACTTACGGGGGCTGAGTAACTACGGCGCTGAGGCTGGGCGAGGCGATTTCCAAGCCTCCGCCTCCCCAACGACTCGCCCAGCCCGTTCTTCTCAACCCCAGCGGTGATACGCCGGATGGCCTGGTTTCACCGCCACGAAGACGCCTTCGCACGTGGCGGTGACCTTCTCACCTGTGCGGACCTCGGCGTGGACGCGCACGGTGTCCCCCTCGATGCTTGTGGGCCTCGCGACGACGAGAAGATCGACGCCGGCTGGCGTTGGTCGTTTGAGCCTTACGTGGAACTCGGCGGTGACGGTCGTTGGTGCTTCGGAGAGACGCTGCTGCTTGAGGAGCGTCGTGCTCGCGCACCAGTTGCTATGGCAATCCAGCAGCGTGCCCAGGATGCCCCCGTTCACGACGCCCGGGAAGGCCTGGTGCTCTGGCCACGGTCGGAAACGCATGACGAGATCGTCGCCCTCCCAGTGGCTCTTGATGCGGAGGCCCTTCTCGTTGGCGGGGCCACACCCAAAACAGATGCCGTGTGGAGCGTAGCGGTCCTGCACTGCGACTGAGGCCATCTGGGGTTCACATGGCGCTTGTTGGATTAAGGTTGGGCTCGCATTTGGGCCCGCAAAGACTCTTGCCGTCTGGGACGAATCGCCATCGGACGGAAAAGACCTGATGCCCATGGACGAGCGATTCCACGACATCTGCTCGCGCATCGAAGCAGCCGCCGCGCGCGCTGGCCGAGCACCCGACGCAGTCAAGCTCGTCGCCGTGACGAAGGGCCGCGCCGTCGAGGACGTGCGCCGGCTCCACGCGCTGGGCCAGCGCGACTTCGGCGAGAACCGTGCGGATGCACTTACCAGCCGCATGGCCGCGCTGCCAGATGTTCACTGGCACTTCATCGGGAACATCCAGCGCAACAAGGTGAAGCTGCTGGGCGGCTGCGCCCTCGTTCACTCGTTCGACCGGCCCGACCTCGCCGCGAGTTGGCCCCACGGCGTGCCCGTGCTCCTCCAAGTGGACTTCACGGGCGCGCCCCAACGCGGTGGCCTCGCGCCCGCGGACGTACCCGCGGCCATGGACGCGTGCCGTGCGGCGGGCATGGACGTGCGCGGGCTCAGCACGCTCCCACCACGCGAGGGGGACCCGCGCGCGTGCTTCCGCAAGCTCCGCGAGTTGCGGGACTCATTGGGCTTGCGCGAACTATCGATGGGCATGAGCGCTGACTTCGAGACCGCCATCGAGGAAGGCGCGACGATGGTGCGCGTGGGGCGCGCGTTGTTCCAGTGATGAGCGCCCCTATCTCTCGCGTGCCCTTCCGGTCGCGAGCGTGCCGAGCACGAGGCTCGCATCGCCCACGTGGGAGTGCTGGGGGTTGGGCGTAGCTGGGTAGTGGTATGCGACTTCGCCGTGTTCGGCAAAGTCGAGGCCAGCGTCCTCGTGCGCTTCGGGCACGCGGAGCCCAACAAGCTGGTCCGTGACCCAGAGCACTAGCCACGTCGCGAGGAAGGTGTACGCTATGACGGCGCCGATCGCCACGAGCTGCACGAGCACCTGGTGCCATCCCGCAGCGTTCCACGCGAAGCCGCCAGCCGCGTCGCTGAGGAGGCCAGTCGTCCCCGCCGCATTCACCGCTACGGTCGCGAAGAGGCCGGTGCTGAGAGCGCCCAGCATCCCGCCGATGCCATGCACACCGAAGGCGTCCAGGCTGTCGTCCAGGCGGAGCACGCTCTTCATGACGGTGACGGCGAGATAGCAAACACATCCCGCCGCCAGGCCGATGAGGATCGCGGCCATGGGCGTGACGAAGCCGCTAGCGGGCGTGATGGCGACGAGGCCGGCGACGATGCCGGCCGCGGCGCCTACCACGGTGGGCTTGCCCTTGTGGGACCATTCGACGCTGGCCCACGCGAGCGCGGCTGCGGCCGCTGCGAGATGCGTGGCAGCGAACGCACTAACGGCGAGAGGACCGGCTGCGAGGGCGCTTCCCGCGTTGAAGCCGAACCAGCCGAACCACAAGAGCCCCGCCCCCAGGATCGTGAGTGGGATGTTGTTGGGGCGGAACTCGACTTGCCCGAAGCCCTTCCGCTTGCCCATGTAGAGGACGCAAGCGAGCGCCGCGACGCCAGCCGTGATGTGCACGACCGTGCCGCCCGCAAAGTCCAGCGCGCCCATGCTGCGCAGCCACCCTCCCGTGCCCCAGACCCAATGCGCGACCGCGTCGTACACGAGCGTGGACCACAGGAGACCAAAGACGATGAGCGCCTTGAAGGACATGCGCTCTGCGAACGCGCCGATGATGAGCGCGGGCGTGATGGCCGCGAACATCGCTTGGAACAGGACGAAAGCCAGCGCGGGGATCGTGGCAGCGTAGGCAGGATCAGGCTCGCTCGCCGAGACGCCGTTTAGGAAGGCGTGCGAGAGGTTGCCGATGACGCCGCCCACATCAGGCCCGAAGGCTAGCGAGTAGCCAAGGAGCGCCCACTGGAGCGACACGAGAGCGAGCAGGACCATGCACTGCATCAGCGTCGCAAGCACGTTCTTGTGGCGCACCATGCCGCCGTAGAAGAGCGCGAGGCCCGGCACCATGAGCATGACGAGCGCGGCGCAAAGGAGGACCCAGGATGTGTCCCCGGCGGAGACTGCAGACGCATCTCCAGCCGATGCGGCCGGGACCATCAAGAACAGAGCCATTGCCGTCACAATGACGGAAAATCGAAGCTTGGTCGCCATATTTGCATTCCTCTGGTCGGCAAGTGTCGTTGGTCCAATCACTTGCGACACTGAGCGACCGTCTGTAGCAGGCAATCAACATTCCTGCGAGAATGCGCCACAGATGCGCACGACAACCAGCGATTATCGCTCAAGCGTATGTTCAACATGCAGCCAGGGGCGAACTATCGTACAAGACAATGGTTCACCTGCGCTCTTCGCGCTCCTCGATCGCACGCCTCACCCGGCTCTCGA
The DNA here is from genome assembly GCA_041658815.1 of Thermoplasmatota archaeon. GTDB lineage: Archaea > Thermoplasmatota > SW-10-69-26 > JACQPN01 > JAJPHT01 > JAJPHT01. The sequence goes on along the minus strand of JBAZZN010000093.1, from coordinate 4,009 downwards.
CGCCCGGCCGCGAACCGCCCAGTTGCTCCTCCGCGGGGAACCGCCTGGGCTCGGGCGCCCTACCTGCGTTCGTGCTGGGCGAGCGAATGATCTCGCGCATGTGACGACGGATCTGGTGCTCCGCGTCCAGCGTCTTTCCTTCGGGGCGATGAGGGTCCTTCCCAGACATGAGTGGGTGTTCTCGTTGGGCGCGAACGTGTGTTCTGACTCGTGCATCGATTTGGTGTTCGTGCCGCTGGCAGCGTTCTCACATGCTGCCGCGGTTCATCTCGATGACGGTCGGCCCTTCGACGAGGCGCGTGCCGCGTGCCGCAGCATTGCGCTGGGCACGCTCACGTGCGGCAGTGAGGTTGCCTGCGGCGAGCACGTTCGTCTCCCGCGTGCCATCCGGGTTCTCCATCACGTAGCGCCAGAGGGCCATTCTCGCCTCAGCCAAATGTCTGCGCGAAGCCCGTCTCGGCGCCCCCGCCGGTCTTCTTGCTGATGTCGAGCCCCGGCATGTCCCAACGCGTGGGCGCTTCCGCGCGCTGGATGATTGGAAGGCGGAGCACGGTTGCCTTCTCGCCATACTGGACGTCCATCGGCGCGGTCTCGGGGCGGGGGAGCACGTCGGATCCGCCCGCTTCCTGCGTGATCACGAGCTTGAGCTTGGAGCCAGCGAGGATGCGCGCATCCAGCGGGTAGAACTCCATCTTCGCGAGGAGCGGCGTGTTTGGCGTGACCGGTGCGAACGTCGTCCCGCCAGAAGCGTAGTCGAGGTTCATCTGCGCGCGACCGATCCAGACGTCCTTCCCGTCCGCGGTCAGCTCGTGCAGCTCTGCCCAGAGCGAACCGCCGGGCCCTCGCGGTGTCACGGTGACGTGGAGCTGCGGTTGGCCAGAGATGCGCGTCATGGCAGAGAACGCTTCGGTCGTGAACGTGAGGAGCACCTTTCCAGCTGGCGTCGCCGGGAGGGGTGCCAGCTCCTTGCCGGCGCTTCCACCCACGAGTGTTTCGCTGCCGGAAGCGCCGCTTGCGACGAGCTTTCCGCCCGTCGTTGGGAGGAGCGTGCTCCACTTCGCGTCGAGCGGTGGGAATGCATTCGCAGTTTCAGTGCGCCAGTAGCCGTGCGTGTCCTCGAGCGTCATCGCGGGGCCAGTGTCGGTCTTGACGCCCTTCAATTCCTGCTCGAACCACCGCAGGAGCATCTCGGCCCAGTCCATGCGCACATCAGGGTGCTCGGCCGCTCGGTCCGCGTGGTCGTGCGCCCACTCGCCGATGAGGGCTTTCTTGGTGCCATTGAACTTGTTGTAGATATCAAGGCCTTGGGAGGGCTTCACGTTCCAGTCTTGGAAGCCGTGCACTAAGAAGAGGGAGATGTTCGCGTTTGCCAGGGCGCCGGCGCGATAGTCGCGCGCCTTCCAATAGTCGCTCGCGGGGCCGGGGAGCACTTCGCCGCCGCCAGTCGCGTAGCCGTACGCGCCTTCGGCTGGGTGCGCGGGCCCGGTGACGTGGCCGTCAGCGTCGGTGGGTGCGCACGCGAGCCTCGTCGCTTGCGCCGCGTCGCCAGGAGCGCCGGGCGCGCCGAACTGCCAGTACGTCTCACCCAGGGTGAGGCTCCTCACTTCGCTGCTGCCGTTGCGGTAGTGAAGCTGCTGCAAGCTATCGATGCCCTCGATTGGCACGATCGTCTTGAGGTAGGGGTTCTTGGTCGTGGCGGCTTCCCACGCGGTCGTGCCGTCGTACGACTTGCCGATGACGGCGACCTTGCCGCTCGACCAGGGCGCCTTGCCAAGGTAGGTCAGTGTTGCATCGATGTCCTTCGTCTCGATGGCGCCGAGGTAGTCGTTGCAGCCCTCGCTTTGTCCCGTGCCTCGGACGCTTGCTTGCACGACCGCGTAGCCGTGCGGCACGAAGTTGTCGATGAGGAACTTGCCCAGCCGTGCGTGCGCGGGCGTGCCCACGTTGTCATCCAACTCTCCGTAGTATGGACCCACGTCCATCATGACGGGGACCCGCGTGCCGTTTGGCACTTCGGGCAGGAAGATGCCGAGGGCCAGCTTCGTACCGTCGAAGCTTGTGACCTTGACCACTTGCCCGGGGAGCACGGCGTATGGGCCTTTCTCCACGACGAGGCTCCACGGAAGCGGTTTCCCGTCCGTTCCGTTCACGTCGAAGACGGATGCGTCGGGAAAGGGAAGGCCGGCGGTCACGCTGGCGAGTCCCAGCGCCGTGGGTCCCTCTCGGGGAGGGCTCGTGAGGCACCCCGAGAGCGCCAGCGCGAGGAAGAGCGTCGTGATCAGCCAACTGGCAACCCGCATACGCGACGCGAGTCGGGCCCCCCGCCTTTAAGGCTCATGGTGGTCGCCTTGCCCACGGGGTCATGACGATGACGGATACCGCGGGTTCGTCACGGCGACACCAGCGACGCTGACAAGTCCACCTCCAATCGAGATTTCGTCCTGGAGCTCGCTGACGAATGACTCGCAAACTCTCGATCCTGGTGGGAACGCTCATGCTGGCGCCCCTCCTCGCGCTCGAATTCTCCCCAACCAGCGCCGCGGCTTCTCCTGCGCTGACGTTCACCGGCAAGGCTGGGAACGAATGGTGGGTGGAAGTGACCATCACGGGGGCCGACGCTGCGAGCATCGCCCGCGTGGACTCGCGCGACTCGTACGGCCCTTGGGTCGCCCTCGCTCACAAGCCTTGGGGCACATGGGCAGCCTCGTACCACATCGAGCCGGGCCACCTCGTCCTGTTCCAAGCCACGCTGGCCGACGGGCGCGTCGCGACGAGCTGCGCGTTCACGCATCCCGCCGGCATCGCCGCGTGCGGGTCGGTTGTGCCCGAGGTGCCTGGCACTTCGCCCCCTCCCCCATTCACGGCGACCTTCACGCCCAAGCCTGGCAACAACTGGTGGGTCGAGACGAACGTCGCTGCGAGCGGCGCCATCGCCTCCGTCACGGCGAGCGTGAACGGCGGCGCGGCGGTCACGCTTCCCGCCACCGCCTGGGGAAGCTACGCGAAGTCGTTCTTCGTCCCGACGGGTTCGCTCGTCAAGTTCGCGGCCTCGTCCACGAGCGGCGCTGTCGTCGTCTCACCCACGGTGTACCAGTGGCCCTCAGCGGCGCCCGTCGCTTCGACGCCTACGCCCACGCCAGCACCGACGCCACCACCACCGGTGGCGACGGTTCCCGCAGCGCCGACGCTTGGCGCCAGCGCTGGAACACAAAGCGCGGTGCTATCATGGTCGGCACCAGCCAACGGCGGCTCAGCCATCACGGGGTACAAGCTGTACCGCGCGACGGCCAGCGGCGCCGAGACACTTTACATGACGCTGGGCGTGCTGTCCACGTTCACGGACAGCAATCTCACTGCTGGCACCACGTACTACTACCAGCTCAGCGCGACGAACGCCATCGGCGAGGGAACGCGCTCCGCCGAAGCGAAAGCAACGCCGGCCGCGCCAGCGCCGGTGCCGGCGCCAACGCCTGCGCCGACACCCACACCGACGCCTGGGACGTGGGCGCACACGAACATCGTGTCCACGACGTTCTGGGTGGGCGAGATCTTCGACCCCACGCTGCCAGACGGCTCGCAGGTCTGCTCCACGTACGATTCGCAGTGGGCGTACCACTGGTCGGGCGTGAACAAGGGCACGGTGCCCGCGACCGCGGGCGGCTGCCAGGGGAGCATCGTGGGCGGCTGCGACGGCGTACCGGGCGCCAACTCGTGCGCGACCGAGAAGCGGACCGCCGCCAACGGCTACTTCCCCACGAGCCCGCAGGTGACGCCCAAAGAGAACCCGTTCTACCTCGACTTGCCCTTCGATGATATCAACGACGCGACCGGCTTCAAGACGCGTTGCTCTGTGATCCCATGGGCCAACCAGGCCGGGTTCGCGGGGCACTGCAGCGATGGCGGCTTCAGCTACATGAAGAACCACTGGGTCCAGATCCTCGGGCCCAACGGGAACGTCTGCTACGGCCAGGTCGAGGACGCGGGCCCCTCACACGGCAGCCTGTACCAC
>JBAZZN010000092.1:0-9220 GCA_041658815.1 Thermoplasmatota archaeon | reverse complement strand
GACCGAGGTGGCGCCATGTGTCGGGCGAGACGGGGATGCGTTTGGTGGCCGTCATGACAAGATTGTAAGTGTAGCACCGATTTAACAGTTGTGCAAGAGCGACACCGGGGAAAGCGCCGGCGCGCGTCTTCGTGATTCGGTGCGCCCCACCACGGGTCTTTAGGGTGCCGCCGCCCTGCGATGCCTTGAGCGCACGAAACTGGTTCTGTCGATGTGGACACGTCGTGTCTCATGAACGGTGAACTGGTTTCGGGCGATCGAAGCGCAGGAAACCAGTTCTTTCCATGCTGATTCGTCCGGATCGCCGTTCCCGCAGGCGCGAGCGCAGCGAGCGCCGAGGACAACGGCGAGAGGACAAGGCCACTGCTGAGCCAGCCCGCAGGCTGGCCGAAAGCAGTGGGCTCGTCCGGATTTGAACCGGAGTCAAGTGCACCCCAAGCACCAAGGATACCAAGCTACCCCACGAGCCCGTGGATAAATCAGGGAGAAACTCCCTGGGAGTGGGTCGCCCATCTTGGTTGCCCTATTTAATGATTCGGCACTCAGGCGCGAGCGCCGTCGCGGTGCCACCCGCGTGGATGCATGTGGCAGGTCCCCGCATGGTGCGCGTTCTGTCGCCCACAGTGCCTGCACGTTCCGGATCCAGGAACGATGAGGCCCCAACGGAGTGCGTCCATATTGATCGACGTCACTTCGCCCCCGCGCGGGAAGAAGACTCGACGAGGACCCCAGGTGGTTGTCCGCCCGTCGGCAGAAAGCGCCCCCTCATGTTCTCTGGCGGCCAAGGCTCGCCCCATGCCTGAGTACTGGGTCGCATCGGCCGCGACGGCCATCAGTGTGGGCGCCTGCATCGCTGCGGTCGCTCTCGTGTACGCGGCCGCGCTGCTGGGGCATTGAGGGGGTGGAAAAGAAGGACCGGGCTCTCGGAGCCCGGGGATTACTTAGCCATTAGGCGTACGGCGCGGCATCGTCGATTATATCGACCTGGCTGACGAGCATCCTGCGGCAGCAGTAGCGGGTCAGGCCGAGGCTGTCCATGATCTTCTGGGGGTTCTCGCCTTGGGCGCGGCGTTCCTTGAACGCCTCGTAAGCCGAGGCCACGACCTTGCCGCATGTGAAACACCGGACGGGGATCATCATGGTGATGTCACTTCCTCAACGGTACGACTTCTGCTTCTTCTTGCGCGCGCCGCGGCCGAGCTGGTGCTTGGCTTCCTTGCGGCGCGTGTCGTTCACGAGGAGCGTGCGGTCGTACGCGAGCAGTGCGGACTTGAGCGTCTCGTCGCCCGTGTACTCGTAGATGGCGCGCGCGATGGCGGTGCGGACGGCTTCGGCTTGGCCGATGACGCCGCCGCCGCGGACGTTGATATCGATGTCCACGGTGTTGGCGTGATCGCCGGCGAAGTGCAGGGCTTCCTGGATCTTCAGGCGGCTTAGCTCGGGCATGTAGATCTCGAGCGGGGTCTTGTTGATGCGGATGCGGCCCTCGCCCTTGACCGCCGTCGCTCGGGCGACGGCCGTCTTGCGCTTGCCGCTCACGTTCACGGTCTTCATTCAGTTCACTCCTGCCCGAACTTGGCGCCCAGCTTGTGCGCGATCTCGCCGAACGTCATCGAGCGTGGCGCGTGGCTCTTGGCCTTCTCGATGACGGTGAGCTGCTTGTCCTTGAGTTCGTCCGGCACGCCGATGTGCGCCTTGAGGCGCTTGTAGGCGGCGCGGTGCGAGGGCAACTCTTGGTAGTTGAGCATGCCGCGCACGGTGCGCTTCATCATGAGGTGCGGGACGCGGGGGTAGTAGGGGCCTTTGCGCCGCGTTCCGACGTCGCGCTTGAAGTCGATGCGCTCCATGACCGCGTCGGGGCGGCCGGAGACCGTGGCCTTCTCGGCGTTCACGATGTGCACTTCTTCGCCTGCGAGGAGGCGCTTCGCGACGTAGCTCGCGAGGCGGCCAGCGCTGGCGCCGGAGGCATCGATGATGGTGACCACTTGGGGTTGGCCTTCGCGTTCCCACCCCTTGATCTGCGGGTTCTCGGTGCTCTTCGTGGGCATTTTGTATCACCCGAGGATCCTGACGTTCTTTCCGGTGGGGTTGGACTCGACGAGGCTCTCGAGGGTGAGGCATTCGCCGCCGGCCGCCGTGATCTTCTCGATCGCGGAGGCGCTGAAGGCGTAGGCCGCGACCTTCACGGGCTTCGTGATGTCGCCAGCCGCCAGGAGCTTCCCGGGGATGAGCACGGTCTCGTTGGCTTTCGCGTAGCGGTCGATGCGCGAGAGGTTCACCGCGATGCGGGCCTTCGTCGGTTTCTCGAGTCGCTTCGCGATGTCTCGCCAGATTGGGGCTTCGTTCTCCCAGGACTTCTTCTTGAGGTCCTGGATGAGGATGCGGAGCCCCGGGTTCGTCTTGCTGTGGACGGACGCTTGGGGCATTGTTCTGACTCCTTCGACATCGACGCGTCTTTCGGCGCGCGGTTTCTCGCTGGCCGTCAGGCCAGGGAGGACGCGACGATGCCGGTTCTCTCATAAAAAGCTTGGGGGGTGCGTATCCAGAAGGCCCCCTCTCTGGAAATCGTTATCTCGCTCCCCGGAGTCAGGGTGGTGGCATGGCGTCCACCACGCGCGTCGCGTTCCTCCTCGCCCTCGTGGCCCTGACGCCGCTCCTTGCGGGCTGCAACTTCAAGGACTGGTACAACCAGGAAGGCAAGGTCAACGTCGCTCTCGTCGCGGTAGGCCCCACCAACACGTCGCTCTCCGAGTTCAGCACCATCAAGATCGCGATCTACGGCGTTTCCGTCAAGCAGTACCTTGTGATAGCGACGAAGGAGTTCAAGTTCGATGCTGCACCCCTTGTCATCGACCTCGTCGAGAAGGGCACCAAGGGAGAGCGCACGATGCTCGTCCAGAACGTACAAGAGAACATCCGCGCCATCGAGAGCGTCACGCTCCGCCTCGATGTGATCGAGGCCATTGACGCGCAAGGCAAGCCGATGCCGATCTGTCACGAGAACGATGAGACGACCGCGTTCCCCTGTTTCTTCGTGCCTGCCAACGGTGCGTTCAGGCACCAGGACCGGAACATCCCCGTGCCACGCGGCGGCGTGCTCACCATCGGGTTTCCCCTCGCGGTCTCGTCCTTTGGGAACCCCGGCCGCATCGAGTACTCACTCTTCGAGGACCCCGCTCTCGTGGAGATCTCGACGTCCTGAGGCTGGCCTGAGGCCAGCCAAGGCCGTTTGCTTTATAAGGCGACCGCGGCTCATGGGTTGACCCCCAGAGGGTGACTCGTCGATGATTTACATCGGACCCGCCGGCGTGCCCCTCTCCTGCAAAGGCCGGACGACCCTCGAAGGCGTCCAGCACGTGCAGGAGCTCGGCCTCAACGCGATGGAGATCCAGTTCGTCCGCGGCATCCGCATGGACGAGCAATACGCGATCGAGGTCGGCGAGCTCGGCAAGGAGCTCGGCGTCAAGCTCGGCGTGCACTCTCCCTACTACACCAACATCTGCAGCGACGACCCCAAGACCGTCGAGAAATCGATGGACAAGATCGCTATGTCCGGTTACTTCGCGGACATCATGAAGGCGGACGTCGTCGTCGCGCACACAGGATTCTACACGTCCCTTTCAAAAGAGAAGACGATGGAGAAAGCCATCGAATCCGTGACGATGCTGCGCGACTACTTCGTGGACAACAAGTTCTGCTGCAAGCTGGGCGTCGAAGTCATGGGCAAGCAGCAGACCGTCGGCAACCTCGATGAGGTCATCGGCATCTGCAAGGCCGTCCCAGGCGTAGTCCCCATCGTCGATTTCGCGCACATCCACGCTCGAAGCAATGGCGGCCTCAAGACGAAGGAAGACTTCCAAGCCGTCTTCAAGAAGCTCGACGCGCTGAAGCTCAAGCACATCCACTCGTACTTCACCGGCGTGAAGTACATGAACGGCAACGAGCTCAACCACATCCCCATCAAGAAGGGCGATCTGGACTTCACGCCACTCGTCGAGGTCATCCTCGAGAATGATTACAATATCACCGTGACGAGCGTGTCGCCCATCGTCGAGCACGACGCGATGTACATGAAGATCATCCTCGAACGCGTCCTCGAACGCCGCCAGCTTGGGCTGGGAGACGTCTACAAGATCCCCGAGGAAGCGTAGCTTCCGGTCCGTGCGCGTAGCGCGCGGCGGGGAGCTTGTAGATAGGACGAAAGGCGCGCGCAGCGCGCCGGTCGCGCCGCAGCGCGATTCGTCCGTGTCTACAAGATCCCCGAGGAAGCGTAGCTTCCGGTCCGTGCGCGTAGCGCGCGGCGGGGAGCTTGTGGATAGGACGAAAGGCGCGCGTCAGGACCCCATCACGGTCACGGTCGCAGTGATCGGACCCGCGCCCGAATACTCGATCTTGGAGGGGCCCGGCGCGCCAGCTCCAGGCTTCGTGCAAGGCGGGATCGGCGTCTGCACGGGTCCTGCGGCGATGGTGCACGTCAGGCTACCGACCTTGACGGTGACGCCGCTCGTGATGGCACCGGGGGGAGCGGTCGTGGCCCACTTGACCGTGAGGTTGAGCGAGGTCACGCCAGCTGGTATGGTGAATGCCTTGCTGGGGGCGCCGCCGGCGGGAGTACCGGCCGCGGCGTCCGTCGTGAAGTCGTGTGTGTCCGTCACGAGTTGGGTGCCAGTGGCGTTCGTGCCCGCGCCGCCCGTCGTTGGCGTCGTTGGGGTGGTCGTGGTCGGGCTCGTCTTGTTGGAGGCGCAGCCGGCCAGGAGGCCGACGGCGATGAGGATGACGATGGCGCGCATCGCCCCCTGAGTCATGACCCCCCGTTTCCTGTTTTTGGTCCGGTCGCGCCCAGATTTGGGTGCGCCCCGCTGCGCGGAAGTACTTAAGGAGGGCTCCCTCGGATGTGACGCTCGTGAAGCAGCCGGGTGTGGCGGGCATCGAGGTACTCCGGGGCGGGGTGGTGGAATCCGTCCACCGCGTGCACGTCGTCGTGGCGGACGGTGCAGGCAATGTGGTCTCCTCCGTGGGGGATCCTTCGCTCGTCGCTTTCCTGCGGAGTTCGGCAAAGCCGTTCCAAGCCATCTCGCTCATCACGAGCGGCGCTGCGGACCGGTTCGACTTGACGCTATCTGAACTCGCGCTCGCCTGCGGCAGCCACAAGGGCGAGCCGCGGCACGCTGAGGCCGCCGCGCGCATGCTCGCGCGCGTGGGGCTGGGTGAGGCTGCGCTCCAGTGTGGTGCGCACGCGCAGCGGAGCTTGGGATCGCGCGAGTCTCCCATGTACAACAACTGCTCAGGCAAGCACGCTGGCATGATCCTCGTCCAAGCGCACTTGGGTGGTGACCCCGCGAAGTACCTCGAGGCGGACGCGCCCGTCCAGCGCCTCGTCCGCGAGGAGTTCGCCGAGGTCGGGGGGATGACGGACGTCCGGTGGGCGGTGGATGGCTGCGGCGCGCCCACGCCCGCGTGCGAGCTGCGCGTGGCCGCGCGCATGTTCGCGCGCCTCGCGTTGCCGACGGGTCTGAGCAAGCCCACGACGGACGCGCTCCAACGCTTGGCCAAAGCCATGGCGGCCCACCCCGAGATGGTGAGCGGCGCGGGTGGCTTCGACACCGACCTTATGGGTGCATCCGAAGAACGGTTGCTGGCTAAGGGCGGTGCAGAAGGCTATCAGGCCGTCTCGGACCTCGACAGCGGCATGGGGCTCGTGCTGAAGGTGGAGGATGGCGACGTGGCCCGGCGCGCCACCGCCAGCGCGACGTTGGAAGCGCTGCGGCAACTCTCGTGGTTGGATGCCCGAGCGTTCGAGGTGTTGGGTGACTGGTGGAGACCACCGGTGAGGAACCTCGCAGGCAAGACCGTGGGAGAAGTCCGCCCCGTGCTACGGCTTCAGGGATAGGCAGCCTCAGGCTGCGAAGGATGCCTGCCTGGCACTTTCGGTGCTCTCTCCCTTGGCTGTCGACAAACCCTTACATACGATGCCACAGGATGGGCGCGCATTCTCATGGTCCAGGACAAGATCGTCGTGCGGGGCGCACGCGAGCATAACCTCAAGAACATCGACGTGACCCTGCCCCGCAACAAGCTCGTCGTCATCACGGGCCTCTCGGGAAGCGGCAAGTCCTCGCTCGCCTTCGACACGCTCTACGCCGAGGGCCAGCGACGTTACGTGGAGTCGCTTAGCGCGTACGCGCGCCAATTCTTGGGCCAGATGGAGAAGCCCGAAGTCGATAGCATCGAGGGACTCTCCCCAGCCATCTCCATCGATCAGAAGACGACGTCCAAGAACCCGCGCTCGACAGTCGGCACCATCACGGAGATATTCGATTACCTCCGTGTCCTCTATGCGAACCTCGGGTTGCCGCACTGCCCCAACGATGGCACGGTCATCAAAGCCCAGACCGCGGAAGGCATCGTCGGGACGTTGCTGTCGTTCCCCGATGGTGCCAGGCTTCAGGTGCTCGCGCCAGTCGTCAAGGACCGCAAGGGCGAGTACCGCAAGAACTTCGCCGACTACAAGGCACAGGGTTTCACGCGCGTCCGCGTCAACGGCAAGCTAGGCACAGTGGACGATGACTGGAAGCTTGCGCGCTACGAGAAGCACACCATCGAACTCGTCATCGACCGCGTCGTGCTCAAGAAGGACGACGAGGACCTCAAGACGCGCCTTACCGACGCGGTCGAGCAAGCGCTCAAGCTAGCCGAGGGCGAGGCCCGCATCCTCGAAGGGGAATCGAAGATACACACGTTCTCCGAGAAGTTCGGTTGCACGAAGTGTGGCTTCTCGATGCCGGAACTGGCGCCACGCACGTTCTCGTTCAACGCGCCCCACGGGGCTTGCCCTGGCTGCCTCGGGCTTGGTTTTTCCCTCGAAGTGGACCCAGACGTACTCATCGTGGACGAGGACATCTCCTTGAACGCCGGCTGTCTCCACGGCACCGTGAAGCGCGCGTCGCCCTGGATCCTCTACGAGATCGAGCAGCTCGCGCGAAGCTATCGTTTCTCGCTCGATACGCCGTGGAAGAAGCTCAGCGACGAAGCCAAGGACGTCATCCTAAATGGCACCCAGCGCCGCATCAAGGTCAAGTACGAGATGAGCACGGGCCGCACGTGGGAAGGGTACGAGTCCTTCGAAGGCATCACGCCGCGGCTCCAACGCTATTACAAGGCCTCCGAGTCAGAAGGCAAGCGCGAGCGCATCCAGGCCCTGATGGCGCAGAAAGCGTGCAACGCATGCAAGGGCGCGCGCCTCAAGCCAGAAGTGCTCGCTGTCACCGTCGGCGACAAGAACCTCGCCGAAGTCGGCTCGATGCCCGTGCGCCGGTTGCACGACTGGTTCGTCACGTACGAGCAGTCGCTCGACGCGCGCGGCAAGCAGATCGCGCACGAGGTCGTCAAGGAGATCCGCGAGCGCCTCCGCTTCATGATCGACGTCGGGCTCGACTACCTCACGCTGGACCGAAGCGCAGCCACTCTCTCAGGCGGTGAGGGCCAACGAATACGCCTAGCCACTCAGATCGGAAGCGGCCTTGTGGGCGTTCTCTACATCCTCGACGAGCCCAGCATCGGCCTGCATCAGCGCGACAACCAGCGCCTCATCCGCTCCCTTGAAGGACTGCGCGAAATTGGTAACACGCTCCTCGTGGTCGAACACGACGAGGAGATGATCCGCGCGGCCGACTGGGTCGTGGACCTTGGCCCAGGCGCAGGCGAGCACGGCGGCAGGGTGATCGCCGAAGGTACGCCAAGCGATATCATCCGCAACCGCGAGAGCATCACTGGGCAATATCTCTCGGGCCGCAGGGCGATCCCAGTGCCCCCTAAGCGGCGTGACGGCAACGGCAATCATCTCTCCATCCGCGGCGCGAAGGAGAACAACCTCAAGAACGTGGACATGAGGATCCCCCTGGGCAAGTTCGTCTGTGTGACTGGTGTGTCTGGCTCTGGCAAATCAACGCTCGTGAACGACGTCCTCTATAGGGCGCTAGCGCGCCGCTTGTATGGCGCGGTCGAGACGCCAGGCAAGCACCAGAAGCTCGAGGGGCTCGACAACATCGACAAGGTCATCATCATCGACCAATCACCCATCGGGCGCACGCCCAGGAGCAACCCCGCCACGTACACGGGTCTCTTCACGACCGTTCGCGACCTCTTCGCGCAGACGCCAGACGCGAAGGCACGCGGCTACGAGCCGGGCCGCTTTTCGTTCAACGTGAAGGGTGGCCGCTGCGAGAAGTGCGAGGGCGACGGCATGGTAAAGATCGAGATGCACTTCCTCGCTGACGTGTACGTGCATTGCGAGGAATGCAAGGGCGCGCGCTACAACAAGGAAACACTCCAAGCCAAGTACAAGGGCAAGTCCATCAAGGACGTCCTCGACATGACCATCGAAGAAGCCTGCGGCTTCTTCGAAGCAGTGCCCGCGCTGCGGCGCGGCCTCCAGACGCTCCTCGACGTCGGTCTCAGCTACATGCGCCTCGGCCAGAGCGCCACGACGCTCTCAGGCGGCGAAGCGCAGCGCATCAAGCTCGCCACCGAACTGCAGAAGCGCCCCACGGGAAAGACGCTCTACATCCTGGACGAGCCCACGACCGGGCTGCACTTCGCTGATATCGAACGCCTACTCGGCGTGCTCGACCGTCTCGCGGACACTGGGAACACCGTCCTAGTCATCGAGCACAACCTCGACGTCATCAAGCACGCCGACTGGCTCATCGACTTGGGCCCCGATGGCGGCGAGAAGGGAGGCTACGTCATCGCCGAAGGAACGCCCGAAGAAGTCGCCGCCAACGCGGGGTCGTACACGGGACAGTACCTCAAGGCGATGCTGGCGAGGGAAAGCACACTGCCGGCCCGACCGCCGTGAAGCCGAACCGCATCCCGGCGAAGACGAAGTGATGGTCAAGCAGTGCCTGCAGAACTGACGAAAGCGCCCCGAGTCTTTGTACGCGAAGCCGCGAAGACCGCGAAGTGACCTGCCCACATCTTCGCGTCGCTTCGCGCCTTCGCGTACGAATCCGTCGGGCGCTCTCGCCGGGGGGGCGATATCACCGCGCATCAACCCCACATGTTCTCCCCCGCGGCGCCTTGCCGCGTCGCGTTCCCTGGCATCGCGCGAGCGATGCGGAACAGCTCATCGCTCAGTTCGCGCATGGGTCCGTCGCGCGGTCCGCATGAAAAGGTGGCATGCGCGAGACTACCGTCGGGGTGATGGAGCGAGAGGTCGTAG
>JBAZZN010000091.1:0-9287 GCA_041658815.1 Thermoplasmatota archaeon | reverse complement strand
CCCGACTTTGACGCGCGATAGCGCGTGGCGCCTTGGTGCGCCGCCTTCGACGTGACAACCTTCTTGATTCAGCATCCCGCAAGAAGATCCTCGCGCTCCTCACTGCGACGAGCGGAGCGCATGTCGCACGCCTCGCGCGCGAAGCTCGGCTCTCGTGGACTGGGGCAGTGCATCACCTTCGAGAACTCGAAGTGGCAGGTTTCGTAGAGTCTCAGGTCATCGGCCGCCGTCGCGTCTACTTCCTTCCATCGCGAGCCGATGCGAACGCCTTGGCACTCCTTGGCGGCCGTACGTGCGAGATCGTCGCCCGAGCGATCTTCACCTTACCCGGGAGCAACGTGCGCGAGATCAGCGCGCGCACCGGGCTTTCGCGCCGCGTTGTGTACTATCACACCTTGCGCCTTCGCGAAGCGGGCTTGGTCCTCGCGCGCGAGGAGCCCATCCGCCTCGATCCGGCGGTTCTTCTGATCCGTCTGCTCCAAGTTTCGTGAGTGTCCACGCAGCGTGAACCGATTCTGAGCCACCAAGCCGAGTGCGCGCCTGCCGCTGCTTGGTGAATCCAATTCGCCCCAAACAGAACAGACTGAAAGCACTCGCCCTTTGCATACTTCTCGCCGTGCCCCTCGCGCTCGCCGCGAGCGACGACCCCGAGCTTCCAACGGGTGTCGCGGACGGAAAGACCGCCGTTCTCACGCCACAAGGCACGTGGATCGTGCCTCCGACTGGCGCGCCCCTCGCCATCATCGCCTCGAACGAGGAAATCACGACCGTCATCAACGGTACTCAGTGGGGCGTCGCGGACTTCAGTCTCGACGCCGCGCCGACCGACGACATCGCACCGATGGCCACGAGCTCTTGCTCGACCTATCGTGCAGGCTGGTACGAGACGAACCAAGGATACCTGTGGGGCGGCCACGCCGGAATCAAACCGCAGAGTCTCCCCGTGGACACCAGCAAGTACTGCGCAGGAACTGGCATGGGCTACACGGACGGCGTAAGCTTCGGAGGTCAGAACTGGATCCAAGCCGGGCTCGTCATCTTCCCTGGCGAGACGAGCGCGAAGTGGATGTGCCAAGCCAACAACGGCGGTTCGCTCACGACGAACTACGGCCTCGCGAACAGCTACGGGAACGGCGCGACCGTCTACACATGGTTCGCCCGGGACTCGCTTGGCATCTGGCGCACGTACCGCTACGACACGGGTCCCTTCTCGATCGACCTGGGCTGCACGCTCGTGCGCGGGCACACGAACGGCAACCCGCTCCAGACCTTCGGTGAGATCCAAGGCGCGACGAGCACGAGCGCGCCGATGGGCCCGTGGACGATGTTCGACCTGCGTTATCTTGGGACGGACAACGTCTGGCGCGTGCCCACGACGCTCCAGTCGTACTACTCGAGCGGGACGCCTTGCCCGCCCTACGGCGCGGGCATGGTCTCAGGAGGCGCGTTCGTAGCCGGGTCTGGCAAGGCTTGCACGACCGGAACGAGCGCGTACCCGAACTAGGCTCTCGTGGAGCGATGACGCATCCGCCACGCGGAAACGACGGCGAGCGCCGTCGCCAGCGTGAGGATGCCGAGCGCTACGATCACTCTCGTCGTGAAGAACGTCGGATGGTACAGATTCAAGTCATCCATCCCCCAAGAGCCTGGAGGATCCGACCGGAGAGCCTCCCGCACCCTTGTTGTGAGATAGACGATCGCGGAGATCGACATCAACGCAGACGTTGCCAGCAACAGCACAAGTCGAGGTCGTTCCGAATCGACCAGGTGACGGCCGTGCGGCGTCAAGCTGTAGTAGACCCACAGCCGCTCGTCATCGTGACGCCGGACGAAACCGGCGTGCGATAGTCTTGAGAGATGCTTGTGCGCGCTGCTCTTCCGGATCCCAAGCCCAGCGGAGACTTCGGCCGCCGTCATCCGTCGCGCCTTCAGGGAGCGGAGAACGTCCATCCGCGCCCCGGACGAGATGGCCTGGAGCGACCGGATCGAGACGAAAATCTCCGCGGCGCTGGTCATTCCTGCCGGAATACCCGTTTGTTCGGGCACTTAAACCTTAGCTACTTGGTTATCGCGCGCTCGGCGTCACCATCGGCGTCATCGTCGCCCTGGCCCTCGCCGGCTCCAACGGAGGAGACGCCGCCGACGCCGCCCCGACTTCGCCCCTTGTCGTGAACCCCACAAGTCTTCCCGCCAACGGCCCTCCCCAGAGCGGTCCCGCCGAAACGCCGGACATCAGCGTCTATCCCCCACCGCGGCCCGCCGAACCCCAAGACGGAGGCCCATAGGTTCGGCATTTCCTCTTAGGGGCGGGTGAGAACCCCGTCCTCCCCAGAGTACTGTAAGTTTCCCGAGAAATGTCTGCATGCGCGAACCTGCGGGAAGAAGTGGGACAAGCACCTCGACCAGAAGCGCTACCAGTGATTGGCACGGCAGGATCGTTCTCCAGATGGGTCGCAGGCTTCTTCGGCTCTTGAGCGTGGTAGCGTCGACGAGTGCTCACTGCCGTGAGAGGACCGGCACAGTCGCCTGCGCAAGTACGTCAGCGACGACGCTCGTCGCTTTCACGCCGCGGATGCGAGCTTCGGGTTTCAGGATGAGCCGGTGGGAGAGCACGTGCGGCGCGAGGAACTTGATGTCGTCTGGCGTGACGAACGTCCGTCCCCGCATCGCGGCAAGAGCGCGGCTCGCCTTCAGCATCGCCTGCGAGCCCCGGGGCGAGGAGCCGACGTAGATGTCGGCGTGCTCGCGCGTCCGGCAAACGATGTCGCTGAGGTAGTCGACGAGTGACGTGTCGATGTGGACGAGTTCGACCGCGTTCTGCATCGCAACGATCTGCTCGGGGTTCGCAACGGTCTTGACGTCGGAGTCGTCCTTTCCTCGTGCGATGCGTCGACGAAGGATCTCTGATTCATCCTGCCGAGAAGGGTAGCCAACGGAGAGGCGCATGAGGAAACGGTCGAGTTGCGCCTCGGGAAGCGGATAGCAGCCTTCTTGCTCGGCGGGGTTCTGGGTTGCCATGACGATGTAGGGTTTCGGGAGCTTGTACGTCTGGCCCTCGATGGTGACCTGACGCTCCTGCATGGCTTCGAGGAGCGCGGCCTGCGTCTTCGGGGGCGCTCGGTTGATCTCGTCAGCGAGGAGTACGTTCGTGAACACGGGCCCGGGGCGGAACTTGAACTCGCCCGATTTCTGGTCATAGATGCTCGCGCCAGTGATGTCGCCGGGCAAGACATCGGGCGTGAACTGGACACGGCCGAAATCGCAACCGGCCGCGCGTGCGAACGTGTTCGCCATAAGCGTCTTCGCCATGCCGGGAAAATCTTCGAACAAGATGTTCCCACCCGCGAGGAAGTTGACCGAAACAAGCTCAAGAACGTCGCGCTTGCCAACGATGACCTTCGCGACTTCGTCCATGAGCGCGCGGCTCGTCGCGGCCAATCGCGCGACGGCGGTCTGGGCGTCGCTCGATTTGCGGACGGGTTCCCGCACTATCGTCACCAAGTCGTGCACGGGCAGGGATTGAAACGCGATGGCTTGACAGCTCGCTCCGGAGACTCCGACGTGCTCGGGGAAGTCATGTGAACTCCAGCGCTCCTCGGTGCGGCCATCGATGGGACGCGCTGCGCGATCGATCATAAGTGAGAAGTGAAGAAAAGGGGAGGGCCGGCGCAATTCCCCCGCCGGCTGGGGCTTTCGTGGGGGGAGACGACTCTATGATCTTCAGGCGATGTTGTGCACGAGGAAGCTCCCATCGACGACCTGGCCGTAGGCGACCGTGCCCGCGGCAAGCGCATCGATCGTGGCGCTGCACACGACGCGGCCCGCCGGGACGCCGTCGATCGTGACGATCCCGCCGACAGCCTGGATCGCGCCGGTGACCTTCACGAAGCTGCCTTCGATCTCAGTCGCGCCCACGAGCGCGCCCGCGCTCGAGTCCGCGAACTTGCCGTCCGCAAGGGTCGGGAAGCTGAAGCCGCCGTTCGCGCTCGCCGAGACGGTCTGGCCGACGGCAGGGTAGCCGCAGGAGGCGACCGTGTCCGTTCCACCGTTGCCGAGGGTGTACGTGACGCGCGGGCCGTAGTTCATGCGAGCGATGCCTTCCGCGTTGATGGCACCGACGACCGGTCCCACGGGCGCGTAGTTGACGACGTCGAACGTCTGGTCCACATTCGTTGCGATGTTCGCGTAGGCGAGGAACTCCTTGACCGCGTTGTATTCGCTCGCGGTCCAGAGGGTGCTGTAGTCGCCGTGCGGGCCGACCGCGTCCCACGGGTTCGCGATCGTCATGATGTAACCGAACGTCGAGATCGGGTAGGACGTCGCTCCGGGAGCGAACGCGATGCTGACCTGGCTCCAGTCGCCGTGGCTCGCGGGGAGCGTGGGCGCCGTGGCCGTTGCGGCGTCCGTGCCGCCCTGCTCGCTGGCAAGGAGGAACGCGCCGTCGCGGCTCTGGATCTGGGCCTGCTTGCGGCCGTCGTTGTCGGCCTGAGCCTTCTCGACGTAGCCGAAGGCACCGTAGTTCGCGCCGACAGCGGCGCTTACGCCGGGGTTTCCGGGGCCGGTGATCTCGTTCTGGGCGCAGGGGCCGATGAGCTCCGCGGGGCCCCAGCACGCGACGCCGGAACTCTTCTTGAGGTAGTCGGAGAAGGCGAACGTCGTGCCCGAGCCGTCGCTGCGGATGACGGGCTTGATCGGGGTCGCTTCGCCGGCGAGGCACGGGTTGTTTGCGACGAGGTCCGCGTGGTTCCACATCGTGATGCCGTCGGGCTCGTTGCCGCGGTACATGCGGCTGATCTGGGCGCCCGTGAGTTTGAGCTCGCCGTTCGCGCAGCCGTTGATGTTGTACACTACGGAGATGACCACGATCGACATCGGGAACGTGAGCATCTCGGCGTTCCGGTCATTGCGCGCGCCGGTCTGCTCAGCGAGCGTGAAGGGTGCCTCGCTAGCGCCCCACAGGGGCCAGCGGGCCGAGGATTCATCGAGCGTGTCGCAGTCGCCAGCGGGCGTCCAGCGGTTCACGTCGGTGCAGCTGACGAAACCCTCGGTGGCGGTCGCCGTTCCGAGGATGCCGCGCTTGCCGCACGAGCTGCCGCACGACGCGTAGCCGGCCTCGTCGTCTTGGGCCGGGAGGCCGTTGAACGCGGGGACGACTTGCTTGTGCCACTGGAACATGCCGGACGCGCCGCGGCCAGCGATCTGGTCCGCGCCGTTGGACGCATCGTGCGTGGCGACGCCGTACGTGCCGGTGAGCGGAGTCGTCTTCGAGGATTCGTAGACATAGCCCGTCGCCGCGGAACCTTCCGCGGACGCGAGCATGCCGAGGGGGGCCGCCGCGAGGAAGCCCACCACGGCGAGGAGTAGTGTGGTCGTTCGGAGTTTGTTTTGCAAGGAGATTGCCTCCGCCCCCTCGAATGCGCGTGCCGGGGATGGTCTTTGGCGAAGGAGTTTCCAACGGGCGTCGGACACTCGCGGCCGTTTCCGCGCCGCACCCGGCGCTCCCGAGGACTCTGTCTCCTCCTGGTACTACTGGAGCGGATGTGAGTCTCCGGCGCGAAGGAATATGGCTTCTTTTCTCTCTTGCCGCGTTGTCCTCGGGCAGGAGGGGCAGATTGGTCCGATCCGTCGTCCGCGTTTGCTTAATGCTATTGCTGTTGCTCGGGCCGACCTGGCCGGTGGGCGCCGAGGCGCCGCCCACAGTCCCAGTGCACACGGGCGTGAGCGGGGAGGACCTCGGAACCATCCTTCTCACGCTCGCGCGTGGGCACCCCGACGTGCTGGCACTTCTATCTCCGGTCATCACGGGGGACGGCAAAGTTTCCGTTCCTATGGAAACGCTCGAGGCTGCGCGCGATCCGCCACCGATCGAAGTCACGCTCGCGACGCTCGCCACGACCTTTCGGCTCGCCCCGCCAGCACCGCTCCCTGCGCTCCCCCCTGAGCTTGAACGCGCCCTCTCTTCCATAGGACAAGGCATTCTGGCCGCGGAAGCGCTCCGCGCTGCAGGCGAACCCTACGGGGCGAGCATGGCGCTGCGAGACGCGTATTCTCTATCATTGCCCGTCCTGGAACGGGACACTATCCTCCTCGCGTGGCCGGAAGCCTACATCGGGCTTGCCATGGACGAAGCGGGCACACAACCTCGACTCGATGCGCTCTCGCGCGCGAGAACACGCGACGATGCGCTCTCGGTCGCCGGTATCGTCAACGCTTCGCCGCTTGAACCGCGCCCACTGCCTGAGGCCCTCGCGATCTTGTATGCCCGCCTGGGACTCCCCATTGACGCGCAGACCCGGGCAGGCCTCGCTGCTTCCTCCGAGTTCGACCCCACCCTCAAGGCGCCTCTCGAACTGGCCCTCGCCCACATCGAGCGCGCCCGGCAACTGCGCGAGGAAGCCTTCGAGCAACTCAGCTCCGGCCAGCTCGACCTCCTCGCCGCGACGCCTGACCTCCAAGCGGCGCTCACCGCGTCGAGCCCGACACCTCAGCAACTCACGCTCCTCGCCTCGTACGGTCTCGCGATCGACACGCTCGACCGCGAGCGCATGCTCGAAGCAGCGGCTCACCTTGTCGCCGCGAGCGACGCTCTCGCCATGACTGCCACCTATCAGCCCGTCCAGCCGCCATGCTGCACGGCGACCGCCGATCCGGATGAAGAAGGCCGCGTACGCATCGGTATCGGAGGCGTTGTCGTCGAGTTCGCTGCGAACGGACACGGGGACGCGCGCGTTTGGGTCGGGGAAGGAGACGCCGAGCCCGAGACCTATCCAAACGCGCGCGTTGCCGTCGATCCGCGTCGGCTCGCGCTCGTCGTCTACGAGGACGGCAACGGGAACCTGGTCGCTGACCCAGGTGAGTCGCTCTTCTCCACGCCACCACTCGCGAACCCCGAGAACGACGTCCTCTTCCAAGACCCCTATGGCCTGGTCGTAGTGAGCGGGAATGGTAATACCCGCACGGACGCGCACTTTGGGGGCCGGACGATCGACGTGACCTGGGGGAAGACCGTCGAGGTCCCATCCGTGCCAGAGAATGACGACCCCCTGTCGCAGATCGATGATCTGCTTGTCAACGCCGATCCCTACGGCGTCTGGCCCACCCTCTCCGAACCGGTCCGCCGCGCCATGGCGGAGCCGATCGAGACTCCCACTCACGCGCGCGCCACCGTGAACCCAGCCGGATATCAGATCCTACGCTGGGACTTGGGCGGGAACGATGAGTATCTCACGAACGCGGGCGGGGCCGGCACCCGCGGCCTCCTCTCCATCGAAGCCGACGGCCTCGGCACTATCCTCCGCGAGAATGCGACCGCGGCCCCCCTGCCGGTCACCCTCCTTGTCGACCTGGCGGGAGACGACACCTACCGCACCCGCGAAAACGACACGCTCGCATCGGCGAACGCGAGCGTTGCGCTGCTCGTTGATTGGAGTGGCCGAGACTCATTCCGATCCGAAGGTGCGCGCGGGCTCGTCGCCTCCGGCGTTGGCGGCGTTGCGCTTCTCTTCTCTGGCCCGGGTAACTCAACGTACGAGGCGCGAGACGGAAGCGCTGTCCGAGCGACGGCGGGAGCAACGGCCCTGCTCTTCGATGCTGGCGGTGCGGACAGCTATCGCGGCGGCAACGAGTCGCTCGCAGCAAGTGACCTCGGCGCGCTCGCCGCGCTCATCGATGCCGGCGGGAACGACACCTATCGCTCTCTCGGCTTCTCCCAAGCCGCAAGCCGCGGGGGCATCGCGGCGCTCATCGACGCCGAGGGCAACGACACCTACGAAACAGGAGCACGCGCTGACGCGCAAGGCTACGCCGAGCAGTACCCCGCCTCAGGCCTTCCGTGCCCTCTTACCGAAGCGTGTCTCCAAGCGCTTGGCCCCGCTCGCGTTGCGCTTTTCCTCGATGCGCAAGGACGCGATACTGGCGCGTGCCCGCTAGGCCAAGCCGAGAACGGACTCCTTGGAGTCGTCGGGATCGGACGCGCGCCTTCCGACCCGTTCAACCCTGCCGCCGGCTTCTGCATCGAGATCGACGCGTCCCCCTTGCTTCCGACGAACGGTGGCGCCATCGAACTCCCCCCGACGTTCTTCACGTCTTCTCTCGCGACCTTTAGCATCCCCGGCCTCGCCCGCTTCGGGAGCATCGGCAACGACACTGTGCTCGATCCGTTCCTTCTGAACGTGGACATCGGGGGGAACGATACCTATGCGGTCGGCGCTGCAGCGAGCGTCGACCTCGCTGGCGCGGCCTCCCGCGAGTTCGAATGGCTCGCCCCTATCTCCATCCATGTCGACACGGACGGGAACGACACGCACGACGCACGCTTGGCCCGTCACAACCTCGGCGGCGCGTTCGGCTACGCGAACGGCGGCATCGCCCTCCATGCGACCACATCGACCCTGCGGTTCGCTTGGGACCCATCGGCGCCCATGAGTTTGGGTTCGCCTTACCACACGCAACGCTACCGCAACGTGTCCGTCGGCATGGGTGCCGCCGAACGGGGCGGGATCGCACTCTTCATTCGCGATGGGATCTCGATCGATGTCGAGGGCGTCCCCGGCGCCACGACATGCCGACTCGCGTGCGCACGCACAGGCGGCGTCGCCATCGCGCTCGGGCGCGGTCCAGGTGACAACATCATCGCGACGCCGTGGAGTCTCGGCGCAGTCCAAGAGACCGAGCTTGGCGGGCTCGCGGTCTACTATCAGCGCGGAGGCCGCGACACCTACGGCGGCAGCAACCAGAGCATGGGCTACACCGCCCGCGTCCTCAGCGAGCAAACGTGGACGAACGCGCACGAGAGCGTCGTGGAACGCCGACCGAACGTCGCGCTCTTTATCGATGACGGCTACGAGCGCGACGTCTACAGCACACCGCTCAACTGGACGCGCGGCAACAATAGGTTCTGGGAAGACCAACCGACGCTCGCGTCGTTCCACGCGTTCGGCAACAGAAGCCTCCACGTCGCCCAAGGCATCGACAACTTGGACTGGTACGCGAACGCGAACCTCGCGGCCGCGGACGAAGGGATCGCCGAGGAGACGGGCCCCGGCACGAATTCGAGCGTCGAGACGCCCGTCGCGGCGCCCGAGGAGCGCCCATACGACATCGCTGCCATCATCGGCGGAGCGATTCCGCCCAAGACGCCCACGGGCGGACCGAGCGCCGTCTACAACAACTACTGGACGGCTGTCCGCACGCTCTCCCCTGTGTGGATGACGACGAACGCGACGCTGGGCCAAGGCGGAGAGCCGCTCGTCCTCAATGTGGGTCACGAGCGCGGCGACGGCGGGAGC
>JBAZZN010000090.1:0-9314 GCA_041658815.1 Thermoplasmatota archaeon | reverse complement strand
ACAAAGGAATGATAGCTGAACTTGACCTAGAGTTTTCGGTTTGCGTCGAGGCGTTGCCGGTGCGACCTATGCTAGCGCCGCCCGAGCGTGCCAGAAAGGTGACCAGTTACACTTCCTATCGTTCCGCCCGCAGCCGCCTGCGGCACAGTGGACGTTGGGGTGCGTGGCCGCCAGCGGGACGGGCAACGCCACAAACAACGCGACCTGCGACAACTTCGGCTTCGGTTGCGTCGCCGCGAGCGGTCGCGACGTCCCCGTGCTCGGCGAACTCCTGCCGTGAGTACGCCGTAACGCCAGGACGCCAAGAAACGAAGACACCAAGCTCGCTGAGGACCGGCTTGGCGTGGCTTCCTCGATGGTCGATTGGCGTCTTTGGGTCTTGGAGTCTTGGCGTGGAGCAGTGATACAGACGCCAAGGGGCCACACGTGCCCCATTCGTCATCACCCTACCACCCGCACGCCCCGCTCGCCAAGGTCGTGCAGCACGTCGCGCACGAGCGCCGGCTCGCTGCCCAAACGCTCGGGCGCGTGCACGCCGGCCTCTGTGAAGCGGCCCCGCGCGAGTTGCCACGCGACGGCAGCCGCGGTGAACGCCGTCGTGCGGCTCATCGCCGTCGCGCTGCCCGTGCGCCGGTCGATGAGGCGCCAGCTTCTCTTGTGGCCGCCGCGCGTGCAGACGACCTCCATCACGAGCACGTCGGGATGCGCTTCTCCAGGATAGCGCGTTGCGAGTGCGCGGGCCGTCGAATCCGCCGTCGCTTCTGGCGCGCCGGGGAGCGGCACCTCGTCGAGCAGGCCAGCCGCGCGCAGGCCTCGCATGAACTCGAGGTGGCCCGGCCAGCGGAGCGTCCGCTCCTCCATGTCGGGCACCTCCGGGTAGCTCGTGAGGAGCGAGCGCAGGCCATCAGAGAGGAAAGCATCGAGCGCTCCGAGTTCCTCGTCAACGTGGCGCTCGGCGGGCGCGTCGAGGGGCGCGGGCGCTTCGTCGCGGCCGCCATTGCGCCTGCGTGCGGGGCGCAGGTACTCGGCGACGAGGTCACGGGCGTTGAAATAGACGGCGTGCCGGAAGTGCGGCGGCACGCGTTCTGGCAGGCCGCCTACGAGGATGCGGAGCGAGTCAAGCCCTCCGAGATCGTGATGTGCCGCGCCCGCGAGGACGTGACTGAGGCCTGGCGCGACGCCGCAGTCCACGATGACGCGGGCGCCAGACTTGCGCGCACGTTCGTCGAGGTCGAGGGGTGGCTCCGGCGTGAAGCTCACGTCCACCGTCGAAGCGCCAGCAGCGACGATGTTCTCGAGCGCGCGCCGCGCGACGCCGCCAGGAAGGGCGAGCACCGCGACGTCCGCGCCCCTGACGACGCGCGAGACGTCCCCGCCTTCAAGCGCGTCCACCTTCTCGTACGAGACTCCCTCTGGAAGCTTCGCGGTAGGCGCGCGCACGTCCATCACGACGACCTCAGGCGAGCCGTCGCGCCCAGCGAGGTCTGCAGCGATGACGCGCCCCTGGATGCCGCCCCCGAAGACGATGACCCTCATCGTTGCGTGCGAGGGTGGGCCTACGCTTGATGGTTGCGCGGCCACCTATCCGGCTTGAACTGCCTTCGCCGTCGCCGCGACCGCTATGTCGATCTGGTCTTCGGTCACCACGAGCGGCGGAAGATAACGCAGCGTCGTCGGCCCCGTCGGGAGCGTCAGCACGCCCTCGGCCGCGAGCGCTTTCCAGACCTCCTGGTTCCTACCGCGTAGCTCCAATGCGACCATGAGGCCACGGCCGCGCGCATCGCGCGCCTTCTCTGCGCTGGCTTGAGCGAGCCCAGATATCAAGCGTGGTCCAAGCTCTGCCGCGCGCTGGGCCAAGCGCTCGTCCCGGATGATGTCGAGCGTCGCCAGCGCGGCCGCGCACGCGAGGGGCGCGCCGCCAAATGTGTTACCATGTGAAGCCGGCGGCAATCTGGCTGCGTTGCCCGTCAGGAGCACGCCGCCCATTGGCATGCCGCCCCCGACGCTCTTGGCGAAGCAGAGGATGTCTGGCGTGACGTTCTCGTGCTGCGCGGCCCAGAACTTCCCCGTCCTGCCAAAGCCGGTCTGGATCTCGTCGAGCACGAGGAGCGCGCCGGCGTCGTGCGCGATATCATGCGCCGCTTTGAGGTAGCCGTCCGGTGGCACCTGCACGCCGCCCTCGCCTTGGATGGGCTCTAGGAACACGGCAGCGGTCTCGCGCGTGACGGCGATCTTGAGCGCTTCCTCGCTCCCGAACTCGACGTGGGACGCTCCAGGCAAGAGCGGTGCGAACGGGTCGCGGTACTCGGGCTTGTGAGTGAGGGTGACGGCGCCCATCGTGCGCCCGTGGAACGCGCGCTTCGTGGCGATGAGCCCAGGGCGTTTCGTCGTGCCGCGCGCGAACTTGATCGCGGCCTCGACGGCCTCCGTGCCAGAGTTGGTCAGGAAGACGCGCTCGATGCCCTGCGGCGCCGTCGCGACGAGGCGCTCTTGGAGCATCGCCCGCTGCTCGTTGTAGTACGTCTGCGGGATGAAGATGAGCTTCGCGGCCTGCTCCTGGATGGCCCTTACGACGCGTGGGTGACAGTGGCCCACGTTCCCGACGCCGTAATTCGCGCCGAAATCGAGGTACTGCTTGCCCTCGGCGTCCCACAAGCGAACGCCATCGCCACGCACGATGCTGACGGGGCGCTTGGGAAAGACGCCCGACTCGCGGCGCGTCTCGACGGCTTTCATCTGCTCGGTGTTCATGATACGGGCACGCTCCATTGGGGAAAAACCCCTACGCGGGGTCTTTCCCCAGACTCGATCTCCCCAAGTGCGTTCCGCCTCCGGCCAAGGCAGCCTGCACGGGGCTCGTCTGGTTCGCGGTCGCGAACACCACCTCGCCGACCCCTCCGGCCAAGGCTTCCTTCGCGCCGAGCACCTTCTTCTTGAAGCGCCCCTTCGCCAACGTCTCGGCCTCGGCGACCGTCGTTCGCGCCACGAGGCTCGCCTGGTCGTTGACGTCGCGCAGGAGGCCGGGCACGTTGCTGAGGATGACGAGGTGGGACGCGGCTAGCGCGCTCGCGATGGCGGCCGCTGCGCGGTCTGCGTCCGCGTTCACGGCCTCGCCAGCGTAGCTGATGCTGGGAACGGTGATGACCGGGAGGTAGCCATGGTCCAGTAGGAGCCGGAGCAGGTCCACGTTGACCTTCTCGATGGTTCCCGTGTGGTCGCCTCGGAGCATGATGCGCTTGCCGTCCACCATAGTGCGGATCGCATCCTTGCGCGCCCCTTCGAGTAGCCGCCCGTCCACGCCAGTGAGCCCCACCGCGTTCGTGCCGATGCGCTGGAGCTTCTCGACGACGCGGAGGTTCAGCTTCCCGCTCGCCATCGCGAAGGCATCCAGCGTCGCGCTGTCCGTGAAGCGTGACACGTGGCCGCTCTCGCTCGTGACGAAGCGCGGTGGGATGCCGAGCTTCTCCGAGAGCTGGTTCGTCTCGTGGCTCGCGCCGTGCACCAGCACGAGTGGCGTCCCGCTCTTCCACAACTGGTGCACGTCTGATAGCACTGCGTCGATGTCGATGTTGGCGCCGCCACCGACTTTGATGACGATCATGGGTGCAACCCCCCGAGGTCCAGCCCGCGCGTCTCCGGCAGGGCGTGCGCGACGTTGAAGTTCTGCACCGCCGCACCTGCCGTCCCCTTGCAGAGATTGTCGAGCGCGCCGAGAACCACGAGCCGGTTGCTGCTCTCGTCCAACTCGAAGCCCACATGGAACTCGTTGGTGCCAGCGACGAGCTTGGGCTCGGGGTAGCGGTAAAGACCGGTGCGCTCCTTCACGATGCGGACGAACGGCTCGTTCTGATAGCTAGAACGGAACACTTTCCACACGTCCTTCTCGGTCGTCCCTGGCTTGACCCACGTGTGGCTCGTGGCGAGGATGCCGCGCACGAGCTCGATGGCGTGACAACTCAACCCGGCCCGAAGGCCTGTTTCTTGGAAGATCTCTGCCTCGTGACGGTGGCCCGTGGGCGCGTACGCGCGCACGACATCGCGGCGCTCGGGGTGGTGCGTGCTCGCAGACGATCCGGCGCCAGCAGCGCTGCTGCCGACTTTGGCGTCAACGACCACGGGCGCGCCCTCGGCGAGGAGGCCGCTCTTCGCGAGCGGGGCCAGCGAGAGGATGCTTGTCGTCGCGATGCAGCCGGCTCCGCTCACGAGCTTGGCGCTTCGGATCTCCTCACGGTGCAGTTCTGCGATGCCGTAGGCGCGCTGGGCAAGCAGTTCGGGGTCCGGGTTCTGCCAGCCCCCGTAGTACGTTGGGTATTGTGAAGCGTCGCTGAGGCGGAAGTCGGCCGAGAGGTCGAACACGCGCTCCGCAGCCTTGAGGTAATGCCGCATGAGTGGCGCGCTCGTGCCGTGCGGGCCAGCCAGGAAGACCGCGTCCACATTCTTCGATAGGGCATCTTGGTGCGGGTGGAACGTGAGGTCGCTGAAGCGGAGGTTCGGGTGCACCTGCTTCACGCTCTTGCCAGCGAACTTGTTGCTTGTGACGTATGCGATCTCGACGTCGGGGTGCCGGAGGAGGAGGCGGAGCAGCTCGCCGCCGCCGTAGCCGGAGCCGCCGACTATCCCGATGCGGATGCTCATGCGGGGGCACTCCTCGCCAAGACTCCAAGACGCAAGGACCCAGATCCCAGAGAGATCGGCTTCTTGGTTTCTTGGCGTCTTGGTGTTTGGATCGCGGGAATCAAACTCACACACGCCCCTTCGCCACATCCACCACATGCTCGATGATGGCCCCCGGGATATCGACGCCAGTGGGTGCCACGCTGTTCTTGAACTCCATCGTGTGGTTGACCTCGTGGCAAGTGAGACCCTGGGCCGTCTCCATGAGGTCCATCGCGAGCACGCCTCCACCGACGGCATTGGCGGCGCGGGCGCAGATCTCGGTGATGTCACCCGTGACGGGGCAGTTCGACGCGCGCCCGCCTTGCGCCGTGTTCGTGATGAAGTGCTGGTCGTTCGTGCGGTAGATGGCCGCGACGACGCGATCCCCCACCCAGAAGGCCCTGATGTCACGGCCTGGCTTCTGGACGAACTCCTGCGCGTAGGTCACGCCGTGCGTGACGCTGCCTAGTACGCGTTTGTGCTCAAGGAGCGCGAGCGCGGTCTCGCGGTCGGGCGCCTTCGCGACGAGGCGGCCCCACGAGCCGATGACGGGCTTGAGGACCGCCGGGTAGCGCGCAGCCTCCACGGCCCGAAGGCTGCTCTCCTCTTCGAACGCGAGGAACGTGCGTGGCGTCGGCACGCCCGCGCGCGCTAGCAGCAGGCTCGTCAGCGCTTTGTCGCCGCAGTTCGTGAGCACCTGGAAGGGGTTCACGCAGCGCAGACCATAGTTGGCCAGCGCCATCGTGACGTAGTAGCTCGTGGTGTAGCTGATGCCGCGCTCAAGGAACGCATCGTAACCAAGCAATTCCTTGGGCGCCTCGTGGACCGGCAGCACCAGCTCGCGGTCGTCGATCGGAATGAGGTCCACGCCGCGCGCGGCGGCTGCGTCCATGAGCATCTTCTCGTCATTGCGGATGCGGCTCCAGATCAGGCCGATCTTCACCATTCAGGCGGCCTCCAGGGTCTGGGGCGGGGGCATGCGGCTGACGATCTCGTGAAGGACGAGGATGTCCTCGTGGATGCGCGCGAGGTCCTCGTCGCTCGCGTCGTTGATGCCGCGGCGCTTCACGTACGCGAGGACCGCGTCGATCGTCGGCTCGTCGGAGCGCAGGCCGAGCGCTTCGAGGCGGTACTTCACGGTGGGGCGACCCGCCATCTTGTCCACGACGAGGCGTCGGGTGCGTCCCACGAGGTCCGCGGGGATGCTCTCGTAGTGGCCAGGGTTGAGGAGCACGGCGGCCACGTGCAGCCCCGCGTTGTGGGTGAACGCGTTCGCCCCGACGATGGGTGCCTGCTTCCATATCGGGATGCGCGAGTACGCCTCGACGAGCTCCGATAGGGCGGGCAGGGAATCGAGGCGCCAAGGCGCATCGACGCCTCCGCGCAAGCGCAGCGCGACGGCCATCTCGGCCAGCGGCGCGATGCCCGTCCGTTCGCCCAGGCCGTTCACCGTCACGTCCACCACGCTCGCGCCGGCCTCCACGGCGGCGAACGAGTTGGCGACGGCCATGCCAAGGTCATTGTGGCAGTGGACCCCGACCTTCGTGCCGGGCGGGAGCCCTCCGCGAAGTTGGGCGATGAAATCGCCCATCTTCGCGGGCGTCATGTAGCCCGTGGTGTCCGCCACCGAGATCCTGTCCGCGCCAGCCTCCCGGGCCGCACGGCCGATCTGGATGACCTTGTTGATATCAGAGCGGACGGTGTCCTCTGGCGTGTAGCGCACCTTGAGCCCGTGCGCCTTCGCATAGGACACGCAATCCTGGATGAGCGAGGTGGCCTGGTCGATGTTCTTCCTGAATTGCTCTTCGAGCCGCTTGTCCGCTACGCTGAAGAAGATCCCGATCCAGTCTGCGTCCGTCTTGAGGACGAGGTCGATGTCGCTCTTGAGCGCGCGCGAGTGCGCCACCACTTCGGCCTGAAGGCCGAGGTGGGCGATCTCACGCGTGGCGCGCTGGACGTCCTCGCTCACGGCAGGGTGTCCGGCCTCGATGTAGTCGATGCCGAAAGCGTCGAGCTGTCGTGCGATGGTAAGCTTCTGCTCGAGCGTGAAATCGACGCCAGGCGTCTGCTCGCCCTCGCGAAGCGTGCTATCAAGCAGCTTGACTCGCATTCGTCACTCGCCCCAATCCTCCGCCACTTCGGGGGCGGGTTGAACAGCGAGGGGAGTGATGGCGCGCACTTCGAGTTCGAGCCCACAATCGGGGCAGTCCACGATCTCGCCGACGACCGGGTCCTTCAGGGTGAGCGTCGCGCTGCAGTCGGTACATTCTGTCAAGGGAACATCTCCTTCTGGAATCCGTAGCTGCTTCAACGGTTTCCATGATTCCGACTGCGAGAAAGTACATGTTGTATATGTAATCTTGTGAGAAGCGGGGCCAAGTGTACGAACCACGCAGGGGCCGTCGAGGGAACGTTCGACGTGTCGGTCGCCTCGTTTCGACTTCGCACCCTTGCCTGAGGCGCCCGTGACGCACCGCCGAAACGGACACGCTTCATATGGATGGAGTCCGCGAGTCCGTCCTCAATGGACAGGCGGACCCCCTTCCCCGCAGGCGCTTGCGTCGACCTGGGTGCCTTCGATCCCCGCGAGGACGATTGCGCCGTTGGATCCTGGTTGGCGCATGCGCACGATTCCCTTGACTACGTCGTCATGATGGAGGACCGTCAACCGGACTTCTTCCACGGGTATCGGGGGTACGAGCCAGGCGCGAACGTTCCTCTCAATCGTCACGGGCCGCGCACCGATGCGTGGGTGCAAGCGGACCTCAAGCGCCTCGTGGCGGCCTTCCGTGCGCGAGGCGTGAAGGTCCTCTTCGGGTACTGGATCCACGAGTGCAGCTTCGTGGACGACTTGCACCCCGAGTTGCTCATCCGCGACCAGCACGGGAACCTCTGGCAAGACGAGGTCGAGATGAACGCCGACTTCAACCCCATGCGGCGCATGACGGCGGACGCTGCGAACGATATCGGTGAGGGAGAACGATACTCGGCGTGGTCCGCGCGCCAGTACGCAAAGCTTGAGCGCGACTTCGGGTTCGACGGCCTCTTCCTGGGCGATGGCGCGATGGGGTTCCGTCGCCACGGCAAGGACTGGAAGGACTTGCGCCATTTTGATTTCCACGAGAGTTGGCTCGCCGAGTTCGTCGCCGATGCGCACTTCATGTCCCACGAGGGATGCGCGCTCGCAGGGGGCGCATCTCACGAGGAGCGGTCTCGCGACGTCCACATCTACCACTGGCCCCACTGGGTCGCCTGGAACACGGACCGGTGGACGGCGTACTACCGCGAGATGGCGGCCGCGGTCCACGCCACGGGAGGCATCCTCGCGGCGTACAACTGCATGAACTACGACCCGGCCTTGGCGCGCCTCCATGGCGTGGACTACCGCGCGATCGCGCAAGCGGGCCTTGATATCATGGTCTTCCAGGCGTATGACTACGCGTGGGGGCCGTTGGGGCCGTTCGGCTTCCTCCACATCGCGAAGAAGGACGTCGCGACGAATCTCCGCGCGCTCCTTCGCATCCGCGCCCACGTCGGTCACGACACGAACATGCGCATCGTGCTCACCGTCGAGACAGAGGACGAGGTCGAGGGGTGGAACGCGCCCGCGGCGCACACGCTAGGCGAATTGCACGCGTACGGGCACGCCGCTTCGTTCGACGGTCACCACTGGCGACGCGCGCTCGATGGTGCCTTCGTGGTCTGGGGGAACTCGGTGACAAGCGACGAGTGGCGCCTCCTTGCGGACGCGTTCCACCACTTGACGGCAGCACCGCCCGCGCCAAGCGCGGCGCTCGTGTGGACCGAGGGGGAAGAGCGCGCCATCGCGGAGCGAGGCGCACCGTCGGCCGTTGAGCCGGAGCACCTCTACGCGCACTTCGACGTCCAGCCCGCCTTGGGCGATGGGTCTCCCGATTCCGCCATCCTCACGTCGCGCCATGCCGCGATGCCGACGCGACCGCTCTCGACACGCGCTCCGGTTCGAGCACCTCTCGCTCAAGCGCGGACGAGAGTGCCGAAGGCGAAGTGACGAGCGCGCGCTTTGTGGGGCGCGCGAGCTCGGCGAGGCCAGCGAGCGTTCCGGCGCCCCGCGCGATGCGTTTGCACGCGTCGACGGCGATCATCGCGGCGAGTTCGTGCGATGGGATGCCTCCCGCCGCGCGGGCGGTCCGGGTGACTCCGCGTGCACTCTGATAGCTCGCCAGGGCGAGTCCCAAGATTGCCAGTTCAGGCGCCACGAGGCCCGAGCCGACGGCGGCGGCGCACGCGGCGGCGCGCAGCGCATACGTGAATCCGCTTGCCGCCTCCGCGCTCCCCGCCCCGCCCGTCGCCGACGCCCGGCGAACGGCGCGCAGTTGGGGCGCAACATCGTGGCGAGCATACCAGAATTCCTTGCGGAGGTACGTGGCGATTGAGCCCGAGACTTCGGGCGGGTCGTGGAGCACGACGGGGCGCGGATCATGCACGATGCGGAAGCCCGCGTCGCGCAGACGCCAAGCGAGGTCTTGGTCCTCGCCGCAGCGGAGCGATTCGTCGAAGCCGCCGACCCTCGTGAGCGCGTCGCGCTTGTACGCGACGTTGCTCGTGATGAAGCCGCGGTAGTTGACGCGGGCGTTGATATCCTCCATTCGACCGATAAGTGTGTGTCTTGGCATGCG
>JBAZZN010000089.1:0-9317 GCA_041658815.1 Thermoplasmatota archaeon | reverse complement strand
CGAGGACAAACGCGTCGCTTATACCGTGGACTGCGAAGCGTCCGGCTGCGACGTCTATTTCAGCGTCAAGAAGGCCACCGACTTCGGCCAGCTCATCGGAGCGACCGTCGAGGACCTCATGGTCGAACGCCCCGTCATGGCCGGCGACCGAAGGAACCCCCTCGACTTCGCTCTCTGGAAGAGTCGGGACGATCTCGGCATCACGTGGCATAGCCCCTGGGGCGATGGTCGCCCTGGCTGGCACGTCGAATGCACCGCCATGGCCACGAAGTACCTCGGCAACGACTTCGACATCCACGGTGGCGGGCTGGACCTCGTCTTCCCGCACCACGAGAGCGAACGCGCCATCGGCGAAGCCGTGAGTGGCCAACGCTACTGCAACTACTATCTCCACAACGGGTTCGTCACCGTTGGGGACCAGAAGATGAGCAAGTCGCTTGGCAACTTCGTGACCGTGAAGGACCTCCTCGCGCGCCACGACGCCGAAGTCATCCGCACTTTCCTCCTCGAAGCACACTACCGCGCGCCGCTCAACTACGACACGGCCGGCATCGCTGCCACGAAGAAGCGCGTCGAGCGCTGGCGCACGCAACTTGGCCAAGTCACCCAGAACGCGCACCAGCATGAGCCTGCGGCGGCGCTCGCGGCGCCCATGTGCAACGCTCGGGACGCGTTCTGGGCCGCGCTTGGTGACGACTTCCACACGGACCGCGCGCTTGACGCTCTGGACGACGCCCTCGCCGCCGCGAGCAGGCTACGCGGCGCGGACGCGGCCGCTGCGCTCCGGTTCCTGCGCGAAGCAGCGCGCGCGACGGGACTGCTGTGGGACCTGCGGGAAGAATAGTGACCCTTCGACGTCTGCCCTAACTCATCGTTCGAAGTTTGCCGGAGCGGACTCAAATACCTCGCGCAGCGAGCGGGGACCCATGCGACGCACACTCCTCGCTACCCTACTCGCCCTCGGACTCCTCCTCACGCCCATCGCTGCGGCCGACGGCCGGAACGGCCATGACGCGAGGGGACAGACCGAAGCCAGCACGCATCGTGCGAACGAAACGCAACGGAACGATACGTCCGAGAACAAGACGCTCACCAACGAGACCTCCGACGACCACGCCCGCGGGAACGGTCACGGCAACCGCGGCACGAACGTTGCCTTCGTGGAAGCGTGGCACGCTTTCATGGATTCCTGGCGCGAGAACGCGACCAAGGTCATCGACTCCTGCCACGCTCAAGCCCAGCCCGGTGACAACGCCACGCACGCGGACCGCGTGAGCTGGGCGCACTGCATCCGCGACGGCTTCAAGCAGCTCTTCGAGCAGCTCAAGACCCAGCGCAATGACATGCGAGCGGTCAAGCACTCCGACTGAACGGGTCTTGCGCTCACCCTTCAGGCGATGGTGCTGACTCCACCCGAGCAAGCCAGCGGCTCATGATGAGGTACGTCGCGAACGAGACCAGCATGAGGACGACCGAATAGGCCGCGGCGAACTCGACCGAGCCGGATTCGGCCTCGCTGTAGATCGCGATGGGCGACGTACGAAGCACGGCCGAGACGACGATGATCGTCGCACCGAACTCTGCGATGCTGCGTGATAGCACGAGCACGGAGCCGGCCACGAGACCAGGCCGCAGTTGGGGCAGCGTGATGGTGCGGAAGACGTGCCACGGCCCTGCGCCGAGGCTCCTCGCGGCGCTCTCGAGGCGCGGGTCCATGCGCTGGAGCACGGTCGATACGGACCGCACCATGTAGGGGAAGGTCTCGAGCACGTGCGCGAAGACCACGATCCACAGGGTGAACGTGAGCGAGAGCGGGCTCGAGAAAAGGAACTCCGAGAAGGCGTGAACGGGGCCGAAGGGACCGTAGAACGAGAGTAGCGCGAGGCCCACGACGACGCTTGGCAGCGCGATTGTGATGTTGCTCAGGGCATCCAGCGTCTGCGCTCCGATGACCTTGCGCCGCACGCTCGCGTATGCGACCGCAGTGCCAAAGAAAAGCTGGACGATGACTACAAGGATCGCGACCTCGAAGCTGCGTACGAGCGGCCCGTAGTACTCTGGGCTCGAGAAGAGCTGCGCGTACCACTTCATCGTGAAGGACCCAAGCCCGCGGAAGACGGATGGCGTCACGCTGAAGGCGAACACCGTCAAAAGCGGCCCCAGTACTAGCACGCCGAAGAGAGCCCAGATCATCGCCGACCAACCCACGCGCCGTGCCTTGTTGCGCAAAGCGATCTTGCGACGGATCCGGAGCACTTCGGGGTCAGCCAGAGGCGTGGTCACGATCTCACCTCGTACTTGGAGAGCAAGTCCTTGATGGCGGACCACTCCGACCAATCGAAAGACAGCGAAGTCGTGCCCGTGACGTCGATCGAACCCTCTACGGGGGGGTGACCCGGCAAGGTGGGGCGGAAGAAGTACTCGTGGAGCGCATCCTGCGTCGCATCCTCGAAGAGGAAGGATAGCAGTTGTTTGGCTTGCGGGTGGCTATCACCATGGATGAGCGCGACCGAGCAGAGCACGGGCGTCGTGACACGCTGGCCCATGATGAGCGGGACGTCGTAGGCGACGTTCGCGCCTTGGCCGCGGTAGTAGAGCGTGACAGCCTCGTATCCCATCGTCACGTCGAAGTTCCCGTCGGCCACGCCACCGATGTTCGCGCGCGCGTTCACGGGTTGCACGCGTGTTTGTGCGAGGGCGTGCTCGCCTGCCGCTGCTGAGACGTTCTCCAGCGCAAGCGCAGCGTACACGCCGTTGTTGCTCAGAAGCGGGTGAGCGAAGCCGACCTTGAGGTCCGTCGTGCCAATGTCAGGTGGGCTGCCAAGACGCGGCGCGTACACCTCGACAAGCGGGCTCCAAGCGAACGCGTACCAGATGCGGCCGCCCTCGACGCTCCGGCTCTTGAACTCGTCAGGCAGACTCGCGTCCTGAGGGATGAAGACGGCGTCCACGTGCCCCTCGCTGTAGCCTTGCTCCTCGTAGAGGGGGGACGCATGGAGGAAAAGGTCTGCTTCAGAATGATCTCCCGCCATCCGCAGACGGTTGTACTGCTGCCCAGCCGCGACATAGACAAGCGCGATCGTCGTTCCCGTCCTGTTCTCGAACTGGGGGACGACGAACTTCTCCAGCACGTCGCGAAGCGCTGGCGTCGTGTAAACGACGAGCGTGCGCTTCTGCGCCGTTTGCAGGTCCCAGATGGAGAGGCCCGCGCTTGCTATCAGCACGACTGCGACGAGCGTCGCTCCAGCACTAATCCCAGTCACTTGGCCACACCTCGATGCTTTGGCTCTGCGGGCCCTTCTTCACCATGACGTGCACTTCGTCCCCAGCCTGCACGCGGGGCAAATGGATGGGCAAGCGCTGCCCGCCTTCGAGCGTGACGAACGATTCGCCGGTGATAGGGTCCACCTCGACCTTGCTCCGCTTGAGGAGCATCATCTTGACGAAGCCCTGCACGAAGGGGTGGGGGTGAGCCATCACCGCGTCGGGGTCGCCGATCGTGACGATCCTCCCCTCGTTGAGGACGAGGACGCGGCGCGCGAAGAGGAACGCTTCCTCCTGGTCATGCGTGATGAGAAGCGTCGTGACGTGGAGGCGCTTGATGATGTCCCGGACCTGTTGCACGACCTCGGAGCGCGTCGTCGGGTCGAGCGCCGCGAACGCCTCATCAAGAAGGAGGACGCGTGGCTGGACCGCGAGTGCTCGTGCGAGGGCCACCCGCTGCCGCTCGCCGCCCGAGAGATCGCGCGGGAACCTCTCGCTCTTTCCCGCGAGCTGCACGAGGTCGAGCATCTCCTTCACGCGCGCTTGGGTCTTTGGTCCGCCCACGCGCGCCACTTGCAAGCCATAGGCGATATTCTTCGCGACCGTGAGGTGCGGGAAGAGCGCGTAGCTCTGGTACACGATGCCAACGCCGCGCTTCTCGACGGGACGGACCGTCACGTCCACGCCATCAAGGAGGATGCGGCCTTCTTCGGGCTCAAGCTCACCCAGGATGCATCGGAAGAGCGTCGTCTTGCCGCATCCAGACGGGCCAATGACAGCCATCACGTCGCCGGGCCGCGCGGTGAACGTGATATCGTCGAGCACGTTGCGGCCTTCGAACCGCTTGCAGAGCCCTTGGACTTCGAGCCTCGGCATTCGTCGGATGGCTCACCGGCGGGGAAGATGGATAACCCCATCGACCCCGCTTGGTGACCTCCGCCACCCTTGCCCTCAAGCCGTGGGGCGACGAGGCATGCTGCGGCCACTACGGTTGGCCGCGTACGCTTCGTAAACGGACACGACCAGAACGACGAGGGCCGCACCTGACGTCACGTAAACGTACGTGTTCGTCACGCTCGCGAACCACGGGTACGCCGCGGCCCACGCGGCGACAAGGGCTGAGGCCATGCTTGGCCAAAGCGCAGAGCCGCTACGGTCGCGCGCGCCCGCCCAAGCGGTGAACGCACCGATGACGACGAGGATCACGCCCGAGATCACGCCACTGTAGAAGGGCGCGTTGTAGCTCGTCGTCTGGAAGTAAGCGACGACTGCGATCAGCGCGCCTGCCGCCATGTTGATCCATGAGCTTGTCTCGATGCCGACATTCATCTTGGCCATGTGTGAACCACCATCTGCTTCGCCTCCCATGCCAACAGGCTGATGCTCATGGCGCCGAAATGGTTCGGAAGCTCCGCTGGAGGTCCGGAAGGTCGGCCGCTTGCGGAGGACCCGTGACGATATCAGACGAGCGGCTGGTTGCGCAGCCAATCGACGTCGCTCACGTAGAGTTCGCGCACGTCCTTCATGCCCAGCATCATCATGGCAAGGCGCTCCAAGCCAAGGCCCCACGCAAGCACGGGGTGCTTCACGCCCACGGGGTCCGTGACCTCCTGACGGAAGATGCCAGCACCGCCAAGTTCCATCCAGCGACCATTGTAGAACACCTCGATCTCAAGCGAGGGCTCCGTGTACGGAAAGTACGCGGGGCGCACGCGGAGCTGGTCGAAGCCCATCTTCGCGTAGAAACTGCGCAGCAAGCCAATGAGCTGGCGCAGGTTCGCGCCTTCCTCCATCACGATGCCTTCCACTTGGTGGAACTCGGGCAAGTGAGTGGCGTCGAGGGCTTCGTTGCGGAACACGCGGTCCACGCTGAACACCTTCACGGGGGGGTTCGGGTGGCGCGAGAGGTACTGGATCGTATCGACCGTCGTGTGCGTGCGGAGGAGCATCTGCTCGGCCACGGCGCGCGACCACGGGTTACGCCAACCGCGCGAGCCCAAGTCAGCGTTCCCCTCGTGGCTCCGCTTCACGCGCGCCACGATCTCGTCGTCCGCAGTGAGGTCAGCGCCCGCAGGCGCTCGAAGATAGAACGTGTCATGCATCTCGCGCGCGGGATGGTCCTGCGGCGTGAAGAGCGCGTCCATGTTCCAGAACGCGCTGCGCACGTAAGGCCCCTCGATCTCGGTGAAGCCCATCTCGATGAACACTTGGCGGACCTGGTCGAGGATCTGGCGAAGAGGGTGCGCGCGACCCCCGGTCGCGGTGGGGGCGAAGGCAGTGACGTCGTACGGCCTGATATCGACCTCGCGCCACTTGCCAGAGCCGATGAGGTCGGAAGTGAGGTCGTTGACCTCGTCGCGAAGCTCGATACCCCTTTCAAGGGCCAAGCGGCCCTTGGTGGTCAAGTGCAGCAGGCGAGTGATCTCCTCGCGGCGCTTCACGACGTTCTGCCGCTGGAGGAGGAGCGCGAGGCCCTCCTTGTCGAGATCGGCTTCGGGCTTCTCACCGTGCACCAGTTGTGATAGCACGTCTTCATCCTTCGTGCGCGTGGGCACGTGCGGCGCGAGCTTGAGCACGGTGCCACCCGCCCCCTTCTCGATGGTGGCGAGTCCCTTGCGCTTGAGCCAACCCGTCGCGACGTTCACTTCGCCAGGCGAGAGCGCGGGGTCCGTCTGCAACTGGGCGAGCGTGAGGCTACCGCCACTCATGGCAAGGAGTTGCGCTACGCGGCGCTCGGGCAAGCCCTTCTTGACCGAGTCCTCGCCCTCCTTGCCAAGGCCGATGAAGACGCGCAGCGTCTCCTCGTGACGGACGAGGCCCTTGGCCTGGAGCCAGGAGGACCCGTTCATGACCTGCACGAGCTCCTGCATCCCCGACTTCTCGCGGATCGCTTCGGGCGTGGCCACGTCGCCGATCTCCCCGAGCGCCTTGAGGACCCGCTTCTCGATATTGGAAAGTTCGACCAACGTGACCACCCGGCGACCTCCGGCTCCTGCAAAAAGGGTTTCCTACTTCTTCACCCACCACGCTGTCGCGTGCGCGGCTTCGTCGGCCGTCACGCGCGTGTTCTGGCGCGTGCGCTTGGGCAGAAGCGGTCTTCCTGGGCCACCAGGCTTGGCGGCTGCCTTGGGGTTTGCCGCTCGTTTCTGGGCCGCCTCGTCCCGCTCGTCCCGTGAGACGTACGTGCTCATGGGCTTCTGTGGGAGCGACGCCGCTTGGGCGGCTTTGCATGGAGCGCACGAGGTCCGCAGCTTCTTGTGCTCGCAGAAGGGAGAACCCGTGACGGCCATGGGCCCCCGTGGTCCGGCGGGTCGCATGAGCCTTTCGGCGTCGGCGGGCTTGACCGAAAACTACCCGCCCTTCAGCCCATCACACGCTGTGGTCGCCACGAGCGCCACGGGCGCGGTCTGGTCGTCTGCGAGCCAACGAAGCCCACTCGAAGTCGGTGGGGGTAGTGGGACCGCCGTCCTGGTACGCGAAGGCGCGAAGGACGCGAAGGGAAGGACTCAGTTCCTTCGCGCGCTTCGCGGCTTCGCGTACAAGAAACGACGTCGGGAAACAGACATGCGCCGGTCGCGCGACCGCGAACACGAACCGCGGAGGAACATGGAGAGACACGGAGCGGACGGGCGTTCTCGGTCAACCCCGGCGTAGGCGGGCTCGACTCAAGACGAGCGAGTGGGAGCCCAGCGTCGGTAGCTGCATGCCTGCGTCACGCAGGTATGTGGTGTCACGCCGTGCCCGTGCCCAGCCAGGCGGCAGCGGGGATGCGGACGGGTCCGGGGCCGTACCGCTCACGGATCAGATCCACGAGCGCGGCCTTCACTGCGGGCAAGTGCTCGGGGCCGATCTCGTCGAGCGTGGGCGCGAAGACGGGGGACGTGCCGTCGATGGAGTCGAAGTATGCTTCGGGCGTGGGCACGTCCCACGTGTGATCGAGCTGCACGACCTTCACGTCGTGGAAGCCTGCGGCCGTGAGCTCAGCCTCGAACTGCGTGGGGTCCGCGAGGCTCAGGACAGCAGGTGGCACTGCGGGGTTGGAGAGGGTGAGCCCTGCGCGAGCGGCGGCGTCGCGTGCGAGCGCGAGGAACGGTGCCTTCTCGGGGGCGCACCACGACGTCACCGCGACCTTGCCGCCCCGCTTGAGCACGCGCTTCAGTTCGCCGAACCCCTTCGCGCGGTCGGGGAAGAAAATGAGGCCGAAGATGCTGAACGCGGCGTCGAAGCGCTTGTCCAGGAGCGAGAGTGCTTGACCGTCCATGGGGCGGATCCGGATGTTGGGCAGTCTCTCCTTCTTGAGGCGCGAGTCGAGGACGCGCAACATGCCTTGCGAGGAATCGACGGCCGTCACGTCAGCGCCCGTGCGCGCGGCGAGCACCGACATCGCACCAGTGCCTGCGGCCAGGTCCAGCACACGCTCGCCTGCGTGCACGGGGACGGCGGCGAGGGCGTCCGCGGCGTACTGCGTCGTGAATGGGTAGAACTGGTGGTCGTAGCGCTGGGCGACTGCGGACCATTCTTGGGGCGTGTGGTCGGCCGCAGTTGACTGCATGAGCTGTCAGAGGCACGTTCTGGCCTATCAGTCCTCGCGAACGAGCTGCTTCACGAGGTGCTCGACCTGGCCGCGCTTCTCGCGGAGGTCACTCAGGAAAGCGTGGACCTTGGCCTTGGCGATGCCCTTGCACTCGCCACATAGCATCTTGCCGCCCTTGCAGTCCTCGTAGAGCTTGGAGAGCTCCTTCTTGTCGGGCACCAGGTGATAGACGTACGTCTCGTACACCATGCATTCCTCGGCCCGGCCGCCCAGCCTGCGTTGTTCCTCCGCGGTGGCGCGTCCGCCAGTCTGTGCGGCGCCCATCTTCTTGGCGGCGTCTTCTGGCGTGTCGATGAGGGAGACGTGCGACTCGGCCTTGCTGCTGCTCATCTTGCCGCCTTGCAGTCCACCCATGAAGCGGTGGTACGTGGCCGCGGGGGCGATGAATCCAAAGAAGCCCTTCTTGGTCTCCAGTTCCGCAAGCGCTGCGTCCACGATGGGGATCTCGCCTGCACCGCCGCTTGGCACGTAGAGCGCCTTGTACGGCACGTTGAGCTTGATGTCCGCGAAGCCTTCCTTCTCGAGGCGGGCCTTCGCGGCAGCAAGCAGGCCCTCGACGTTCTCGTCCACTTTCACGAAGACTCCGACGACCTCGCCGAGCTTGTCGTCCTTGTGGAGTTGCACGTTGAACGTGCGGTTCGCTTGCGCCACGTCGCGCGTGAGGCGGATGTGCGGGTCCTGGTCCACGCCGACTGGCACGACGACGGGGCGCGGCCCGCCGTACTGTGGGAGCTGCACGTGCAGGATGTCGCCGACTTGGACGAGTGGCGCGATGGCGTGCGCCATGTTCGTGGTGCCGTCGAAGCCGTAGATAGATTCCATCGTGGTCCAGTTGACCTTGCGGCCCAGCTTCCAGGAGAGGTCCTTCACGGCCGCGCGCTTGCTTTGGAAGTAGATCTGCATGCGCTCTGGCTTGAGGCCAAGCGCGAGGTAGTTGATGATGTAGTTCTTCTCGGCGATCTCGCGCGAGCGCTCCAGAGAGAGGTTGCGAGTCGCGTACGCTTCGATGTCAGCGACCGTGATGCTGACGTCCGCGCCCAGGCCTTGGTAGTAGATGACCTGGTCCATGACGAGCTTGTGCCCCAAGTGCATGGGGCCTGATGGCATGAGGCCCGTGAGCGTGCCGAACGGGTCGCCCATTCGGATGGCGCGCGCGACGACCTCGAAACCGCGGTGCCCGAAGATGACGCCGCGCTCCATGAGACGGCTTGGCTGTGGCAGAAAGTCCGGGTCGAACTCCTGGATGCCGAACTCGTCGCGCAGCCGCGCGTAATCGGTTGACTGCTGCGAGGCCCACGGGTCGATGCGCATGCGCTCGCTTGGGCGATGTGGCTCGTCCCACTTAAGCGCCGCTTATCATGGTACCGCGGCGCCCGCTAGGGATTGACAGGTCGCACGCGAGTTGATCGCTAGCCTGAACCTGCACCGTTGCCCCTCAAAGCAAGGCGGCCAGCATCCG
>JBAZZN010000088.1:0-9472 GCA_041658815.1 Thermoplasmatota archaeon | reverse complement strand
CTCCCAGTTCCCGCACGCCGCAGCGCTTGGGCTCATCATAGTAGCCAGCCGCTAGTGCGGCCGAGAGCAGCGCTTCCTCGTCAGGGTTCACTGCACGCGGCGCATCCTCGATCTCCCAGCCTGGCTTGAATGGCCCCGTGCGTAGCGGCCGCACCTTGAAGCGCGTGCCGAACGAGAGTTGGACCGCCGCCAGGAACTCAGTGAGGCCACGCCCATCGACCGAGGCGGCCTTGTACGCGATGACGCCGTCCTCCACCCGACCGAACATGAGACCGCCTGGGCCAACCGTGTCAAAGAGCACGTGCTCCAAGCTCACACCCTGGCTCATGTGCGGCGGACGCGTCCACGTCGCCACGAAGCGGACGTGTTTCTCCTCGTCCAGCAGCATGTCGTAACGGAACGCGACGCGCTCCCCGTCCCCCGCGTGAACGACGTCACGCACGCGGCCCACGGCCTGGGCCGGCCCCACGTAGTCAACGAGAACGGCGACGACTTCCGAACTGATGGTGAGCGATTGAATGCGCGCCCGCGAGCGGTGCTCGTGGGAAAGCGCGAGAAAAAGCGGCGTCACTGCGCGGCCCTCGATGAGCTCGAACAGCACCTCACGGTACACGGACGCCCTCCCACATAGCGGACCCTCGAAGGGCCTGCGCTGCACGAACCTCTGTGTGGAGTTTAACACTTCTCACCTTGTAGCCATCTGGCTTCAGGCACGTTCCTTCTCGGGGAAAGCAAGGACGAGCGTTGAACAAGATGAGTGGTGCTTCACGCTTTCTCCAGGCGTGGTCTTGCGATCGCACGTGGCCGTGAAGCGCGGGTTCCACTGCAGTCAGCGCGCACGAGGGGACGCGCATCGCCTCACCGTCACAGTGACGGCGAGGCACGAAGCGGCTATCCAAGCCACGCGCTCAAGGCGCTCCGCCGCCTGCGGGCGGCTGCGGCGCTGGTCTCCGACACGGACGCGTCCTGATGGCCGCGCCCTCGCTCGGGACTGTGGTCTCGCGACACGGACGTGTCGGCGCTCCGCGAACCGGTTTCCTGCGGGAAACCAGTTCGCTGCGGCGCTGCCACGTCCTATCTCGGGACTGCGGTCCCTCGACACGGACGAATCGCCTGCGGGCGACCGGCGCTACGCGCCTTTCGTCCTCTCGCGAAGGACCGCGCGCCTGATGGCGCGCTCGCGCCTGCGGGCGCGTCCTCCGCGACACGGACGAATCGCCTGCGGGCGACCGGCGCTACGCGCCTTTCGTCCTATCGCGAAGGACCGCTCGCCTCCTGGCGCGCTCGCGCCTGATGGCGCGTCCTTCGCGACAGGCACCTGGTTCCGCTTCCCGTGGCGTCTTGCTTCCGCTACGCTTCAGCAAGCCGCCTCTGGGAATCGAACCCAGGACCTACGCCTTACCAAGGCGTCGCTATACCGCTAAGCCAAGGCGGCATCCTCGGCGCCCGCCGGGGATGCAGCCGCGTGGGACGCGGCAAGCAACTGCCCTTGGGCGGCCGTCAAGACCGGTTCCCCTTCATAACGGTTCGCGTGCTTGCGCCGCGAGAGTGGGTATTCTCCACGGCGCAAGCATCCACACCAAGATGGCCATCTGGGCCCACAAGCGGTTCTCGGCCTCGTCGAACACGACGCTTTGGGAGCCGTGCGCGACGTCCTTCTCGACCTCGTAACCGTAGTACGCGGGCAGGCAGTGGAGGAAGATGGCGTCGTTCGTTCGCGTCATGTGCTCGCTCGTGACGGTGAAGCCCGCGAAGTCCTTCACGCGCTGCTCCTTCTCGTCCTCGTCGCCCATGCTGATCCACGTGTCCGTCGCGACGACGTCCTGGTCATCGAACGCATCGTCGAAGCCATCGTGACGCACGCTCACGGAGCCGCCAAGGCCACGCGCGATGGTCTCGGCTTCCTTGACCACGTCGCTATCAGGCGCGTAGGCCGCGGGCGTCACGATCGTGACGTGCATGCCGGCCATCGCCATGCCAGAGAGGTACGAGTGCGCCATGTTGTTGCCGTCGCCCACGTACAGGAACTTGAGGCCAGCGAGCGGGCCCTTGTGCTCCATGATGGTGAGGAGGTCCGCCATGACCTGGCAGGGGTGCTCGAGGTCGTCGAGCGCGTTGATGACCGGAACGCTCGCGTGGTGGCTCAAAGCCGCCACGTCAGCGTTCCGGAAAGCACGGTACACGAGCACGTCCGCGTAGCGTGAGAGCACGAGCGCCGTGTCCTCGATGGACTCGCCCCGGCCCATCTGGATGTCGCGCGTGCTGAGGAACGTGCTCGTCATGCCAAGCTTGGCGAGGCCGACCTCGAAGCTGACGCGTGTCCGCGTGCTGGCCTTCTCGAAGATGAGGACCGCGCTCTTGGCGCTGAGGAAATGCGTGGGGTGACCCGACTTGTTGAGGCGCTTGAGTTGCCGCGCCGCGTCGAGGACGTCCTCCAGGTCCGCGCCAAGGTCCGCCATGCGCAGCAAGTCGCGCTTTGCGACGACGCCCCGCGTGGTGGCGAAGGTCGTGGGGCTGGTGGTGGGGGTGGACTTCAAGGCCACGATGATGGAGGTGCGCGCAGTGGGGATATCCATGATGACGATGGCGAGTCGAAACGGGTCGCATGCGTCCATAATGGGACAGGGGTGTCTGACGAGGGCGAACGCGAGCACCGAGACGAGTGGTGCCCCCGGGGTCTCGGGCGCAGGCCCCAGAGCGCAACTCCTCCCTTGGGATCGAGGCACAGGTGCGCGCGTGTGAACCACGCCAAGACGCAAAGAACCCAAGAAGCCAAGCCGGCTGTCAGATCGCCCGGCGTCTTGGCTTCTTGGCGTATTGGCTTCTTGGCGTGGATCAGGAGCCGTCACAAGCAGAACAAGCCGGGATCCCGTGAGTTGGACTCTCACGTTCCCTGGGGAGGTTTGCGCCCCGGGGTCTCGGGCGCAAGAACGCTTAAGCCGCCTTCATGGCCCTCGGCGCTCGGGGCTTGGTCTTGGTCCGCTCGCGCGCGCTCATCGTCGTCTCAGTCTTCCTGCTCTCCGCCCTCGCGGCGGCCGGCTGCGTCACGTCCGGCGGCGACTTGTCCACGAGCGAAGCCGCCCCATCGCCCACGGATTGGGCCAAGAAGGCCGTCGCGTTCGGTGATGGTCACGACCACCGCAAGTGGGACCAGCACGTGGGCCTCTCGTCGCCCAACTTCCAGGAGCTCGCGTACGACCCCCTCCCCACGCAGTACTACGACAACAAGACCGCCGTGGGCTACTTCTGCGGCGGCACGGCCACGGCGAAGGACGGCCACAAGTTCACCGTCATCTCGTCGTACGACTCTGACGTGGCCTTCGTGCTCGTGGACGTCACGGACCCCCTCAAGCCGATGAAGGTGGGCGAATACGTGCTCAAGGGCACTACGCACTACGACGTTGATATCACGCCCGACGCGCAGTGGGTCCTCATCGGCTCGGACCCCAACCTCAGCCCCCGCGTGGGGACCGCAGATGTCGCCGCTGCTGAACTGGGCCTTCCCACGGGCGGCGTCGTACCCACAATGACGGTCCAGCCGGTCTGGCGCGACGCGTGCACCGGTGAGGAAAGGAACGCCGGCCCCGAGTCACAGATCCCCATCGCCCCAGCGACGCTCCTCATCTCCATCAAGGACCCCCGGAACCCCACGTTCGCGGACGCCGCTCCAGCCCCCGTCATGGGCCCGCACTCGGTCTCCACGGCGACCATCAACGGGAACACCTACGTCGCCTCCAGCATCACGAACCTCGCG
This sequence comes from Thermoplasmatota archaeon, assembly GCA_041658815.1. Classification (GTDB taxonomy): domain Archaea; phylum Thermoplasmatota; class SW-10-69-26; order JACQPN01; family JAJPHT01; genus JAJPHT01. Next base: position 5,718 of record JBAZZN010000088.1, on the reverse strand, counting down.
CACCACGCGAGCTACTTCCAGTTCTTCCAGATCCTCGACACGCCACTCGGCGGTCGGCTCGTCCTCCAGAGCATGGTCGATTCAGGCATGTACGGAAAGCAAGTGCTGGACCCAAGCCAGGGCCCATTCTCGGAATTCAGCAATGGCCACGTTGACGCCGAGATCGCGCTTCACCCCGCCACCAAGAAGCCCGTCGTCTATCTGAGCGACTGGGACGGCGGCTTGATCATCCTCGACTTCAGCGACCCCGCCGCGCCCACGCAGCTCTCGCAGTGGATCGATAGCGGCCCGCAGGGAGGCAACGTGCACAGCACGCGCAGCATCGGCGAGCTGTGGGATGGCAAGCACTACGTCCTCGTCGGCCAGGAGTTCGTCTCGCGCCCCGTGAACCGGCCCAGCGGTTGGCTCTACATCATCGACGACACGGACCCCACCAAGCCACAAGAAGTGGGCCGATGGACGCTTCCCATCGACAGCGAAGCGCATTGGAACGGCAAGGTGGACGGCCTTGAGACGTACAGCACGCACTACTTCCGCGTCGTGAACCGCACGCTCTTCATGGCCATGTACCACATCGGCGTGTGGGCCATCGACCTCTCTACGAGCGAGAAGCTCGTGAGCCCCCCCAGCGTCGGCGTCTTCGTGCCCGACAAGGCCCCGCCCGCGCCGCGCCGGGAGCCCAAAGGCGGATATGACCTCACGCCCTTCGTGCTCGACGTGTTCCCCAACCCCGACTACACCATGACGATCTTTGATGGCTACTCGGGCGTCTATTCGGTCAAGTACGACCCGGACCACCCGATGATCTCGCCAACGCCATGGCCAGCCAGCGGCAAGGCGCACGAGGACGGCTGATATCATGAAACGCGTATTCCTCGCCACACTCTTGGCCGCGACGGTGGCCGCACCCATCCTCGCGGGCTGCATATCGCCCGCCGGTACCAGCATCGCATCCAGTCCCGAGCCCCTCGTCATTCCTCCGGACTGGGCGACCACCGCGCTTCCTTGGGGCAATGGGCATGATCACCGCGACTGGTCCCAGCACACGGGACTCTCCACCGCGAACTTCAAGGAACTCGGGTACGACCCACTCTTCACGGACTACTACAACAAGACCGCTGGCGGTTACTACTGTGGTGGGGGCATGAGGACGAGCGAGGATCGCCGCCTCGCAGTCGTGAGCAGCTTCACCACGGGCGTCGCCTTCGTCCTGGTGGACGTGACAGACCCCGCTCACCCAGAGAAGGTCGGCGAGTACGTCCTCACGAGGACGATGGATTACGACGTTGACATCACGCCTGATGGGAAGCACGTCGTCATCGCCGCGGACGTCTCCACTGGGGAGAGAGCACCATCAGCGAACCTGCCGCTCCTCGCGGCGAGCGAGCGAGTCCAGCCAATGTTCCGCGACGCGTGCACGAACGAGCTGCGCCTCGCGGGCCCCGAGCGTGACTTGCCCCTCTGGCCCAGCACCATCCTTGTGGGGATACAGGACCCGCGCAACCCCACGCTCGAGGACGTCGCTCCGGCGCCAGTCATAGGCCCCCACAGCGTCTCCACGGCGCGGGTTCACGACAAGGTCTGGGTCGCGTCCTCCACGACGAACCTAGTGCACCAGGTATCATACTTCGAGTTCTTCCAAGTGGTCGAAACGCCAGTGGGCGGCAAGCTCGTCTTGCAAAGCATCGTGGACTCGGGCCAATACGGCGCGACCGCGATCAGCAACGGTCACGTTGACGCCGAGATCGCCGAGCACCCCGTGACCCACCACATGGTCGCCTACCTCTCGAACTGGGATGGTGGCCTCGTTATCTTGGACCTCGAGATCCCACAAGCCCCCACGCTCCTGTCAACTTGGATCGACAAGGGCACGGATGGCGGAGTCATCCACAGCACGCGAAGCGTCCAGGGGTTGTGGGATGGCAAGCACTACGTGCTCGCGGGACAAGAGTTCGTCCGCCACCCGACGGGGCGCCCCAGCGGGTGGGTGTACGTCATTGATGACACGGACCCGACGCACCCCAAGGAAGTCGCGCGCTGGACGCTTCCCGTGAACGTGGACCCATCCTGGGGCGGCATCGAGCTCTTCAGCACGCACTACTTCCGCATCATTGATCGCACGCTCTTCGTGGCCATGTACCACGGTGGATTGTGGGCGGTCGATCTCTCGGGCGTGCCCAACGTGAAGGCGCCCCCAAGCATCGGTGTCTTCGTGCCAGACCAGCGCGCGCCCAAGGGGCCCCCCGCCGTCGGCACCTACGCGTACGCGCCTTTCGTGCTCGACGTCTTCCCCTACCCAGATTACCATGTGGTCATCTTCGATGGGCTCTCAGGGGCGTACTCGCTCCAGTTCGACCCCACGAACCCCGCCCCATCGCCCCCACCGTGGCCAGTTCCCTAAGTGACTCCCATGCGCGTCCCCATCTTGATCCTCACCCTACTTGGTTCCGCCCTCGCGGCCGGCTGCGCGACGCCCCCCACAAGCAATGTCAATGCAGCGAGCATCGACCCCGAGACGGGGCTCCCCGAGTGGGTCGTGAGGGGCGTGCCTGCGGGCGAGGACCACGACCACGACGATCCCATGCAGCATCTTGGGCTTTCCACGCCCAACTTCCACGAGGTCGGCTGGGACCCGCTCATCACTGACCGCTACGGCACCAGCGCCACCGGCATGGGCTGCGGCGGCACGGGCGTCACGAAGGAAGGCCGCAAGCTCGCGCTCGTGCACACGATCGCCACCGAGGTCAGCCTCATCGTTGCCGATATCACTGACCCCGCGCACCCACAAAAGTTGGGCGAGTACCTGATGCCCAACGCGGTCATCTGGGACGCGACCATCACGCCAGACGGCAAGCACGCGCTCGTGGGCGCGTACCCCTTCGCGCTCAGTGGCCGCGGCTTCGTGCTGCCTCCCAACGTGCCTGCGGGCACGTTTGGTGCCCCCTCGGGGCAGTCGTTCCCCTTCCAACTCCAGTTCCGTGATGCGTGCACCGGCGAGACCAAGAACGCCGGCGCGGAGCAGTACTTGCCCTTCGGTCCCGGCATCGTCATGATCGGCCTCCAGGACCCCAAGGACCCCAAGTTCGAGGACTGGGTCACGCAACCCGCCATCGGCCCCCACAGCGTGAGCGCTCACGCCATCGACGGCCATGTGTACGTGTCGTCCAGCGTGACGAACTTGCAGCACGAGGCCAGCTACTACTCGTTCTTCGAGATCATGGAGACCCCAGCGGGCGGCAAGCTCGTGCCGCTAAGCGTCATCGAAGTGCCCGGCCACCCCGGCCTCACGGTGCTCAACGGCCACACGGACGTGTACCTCGCCAAGCACCCCGTCACGAGGAAGCTCACCGCGTGGCTTGCGAACTGGGACGCCACGTACATCTACGACATGTCGGACATGAAGATGCCAAAGCAGCTCTCCGAGTGGCGGGACGGGAACGCCGGCTCCGTGCACAGCACGCTGCCCCTGACGGACCTCCGAAACGGCAAGCACTACACCATCGTCGGCCAAGAGGTCGGCGAGCCCAAGGACCTGCCCAGCGGCTGGCTCTACATCCTCGACGACACGGACCCCACCAAGCCACAAGAAGTGGGCCGATGGACGATCCCCCTGAAGGTCCCGTGGAGGGGCGCCAACAACTCGGGCGGTGGCCTCTCCTTCAGCCCGCACTACTTCGCCGTCCAGAACGACACGCTCCTCGTCTCCAACTACCACGGCGGCTTGTGGGCCGTCGATATCAGCGACATCACGCACCCCGACGCCATCGGCCTCTTCGTGCCCGACAAGATCTCGCCCAAGCCCTACGGAGGCAAGGCCAACGGTCCCGGGATCGAGGACGTCCTCATCGACCCCGACACGGGCATCATCACCGTGTGGGGCAACGGATCGGGCGTTTACCAGTTGACGTTCGATGCGGCCTCGCCAATGGTGAAGCCGGTGGCGTGGCAGGACGCGCACTGAATGGGGGGGCCTGGGGGGCTAGTTCTCGGTCAAGTCCGGGCGCATCGGCCCCGGAGCACAACTCCGCCCTTGGAATTGAGGTGGTGTCCCGCTTCCGCTACCGTGGGCCTTTTTCACCGGCTGAGTTCGAGCGCGCTGGTCACGCCATGACGCCAAGAATCCAAGACGCCAAGTTCGAGAACATTCGGTCTGCCTGGCACAGGATGATGGGTCCGCCCCTGATGAGTGGGTGTGTACAGGGCGGAGATTCCTGCCGAAGTTCCAGAAAGGGTGGATGAAGTCGCAACGGGCGTCGTCGACGCCGTCTTTCACGTACGGAAGCAACTCGACGCGGGCCTCAACGAGGAATTGTACAAGATCGCCCTGGGCATGGAACTGACGAAAAGGGGGATCTCGTTCGCGCGCGAGGCCCGTGTGCCCGTCCACTATGACGGCGTGCGGATCGGCGTTGCGGTTCCTGACTTCCTCCTCGTGAACTTCCACGCAGTTCCACGGGGGCCCGGGATCCGACGACTCGTCCCACCACCCAGATAGAAAGGCCGTCGCCAGTCGCCCCGGGAGCAGCTTGGCGTCTTGGATTCTTGGGTTCTTGGCGTGAATCAGGAGCCGTCACAAGCAGAACAAGCCAGGGTCCCGTGAGTTGGACTCCCACGTTCCCTGGGGCGGTTTGCGTCCTGGGGCCGTGCGCATCACGAGCCTTATCATTCCGTTCGGACTCCGCAGCCCCATTGCGGTGACGAATGAATCCAAAGACGAAGAAGGTCGCACTCCTGCGTTCCGGCGCGACGACCACGCTCGCGTTCCGCGCTGTCGCGAGGAACCTCCCCCTCCTGCTTCTCACGCAAGGCGTGGTGGTGCTAGCCCTCGGTATCTACGGGCATGTGGCGGAAACGCCGCGTCCGCCAGCGGACCTTCCCGGCATCCTTGCCGCGCTGCCCAGCGTCTTGCTCTTCGCTGCCATCCCGCTCCTTGGGGGCGCGCTCGCGAGTGCCCTCGGATTCGTCGCCGCCGCCGCGATCATTTCGGGGAAAGCGATCACGATGGCGGAGACGTGGCGCGGGGCGCTCCGCGCGTACTGGCGCGTGCTGGGCGTCTTCGCATGCATCGCCATTCCCACCGGAATCCTCGGCTGGGCCGCGATGAGGCTCTACGAAGATCGCGCATTGTTCCCTTTCCCGTGGGGCATTCTGGGCGTCCTGACGGGCCTCCTCCTCGTGATCCTGCTCAGCCTCCATTGGACGCTTGCCGTCCCCGATGCGATCCAGGAGAGGAAGGGCACGCCGTTTGGGCACCTCGGCCGGTCCTCCCGCATGACGAAGGGGCACCGCGGCGCGCTCGCGGGGTTCTACGTCCTTGCGGGCGGCGCCGTCACGCTCGTAGCGCTACTCTTGATGCTCCCATTCCTACCCTACACCATCGTGCAGCCCATCGTCAGCTCGATCATGAACATCGCGTTCACGCTCGTGATCACGATCGGCATCGCCGCCGCTTACCGCGCGCTCGCGGCGGTGGACGAGCCGTCCTGAAGCAGTGCTCGCTCCGCGCGCTCGATGCGCTCGGCGCGCGCCCGCACGACGCTGCCCAGCTCCTTCGATCGGCGCTGGGCCACCTTCACGGCTTCGCGCACGCGCTCGGGCGCGGTGCCGCCAGGTGAGGTCTTGCGCGCGGGCACCCTGCTCGGCTCGAACTGGTCGATATCTGTCCCCTTGAAGGCTGGGTGCACTTTGGCCAGGTCGAGAAGGGGCTTGCCGCTCTTC
>JBAZZN010000087.1:0-9477 GCA_041658815.1 Thermoplasmatota archaeon | reverse complement strand
CGGAAGGACCATCGACGGCCTCTCTGACAAGGTGGTCGTGTACTTGGCGAACGACAACTCGACGATCGTGCTTCCTGAACGACTCCCCGAACCCATCGCAGCAGGAGCTGCGGCGCGCGTGGGGGATCGCGTGTTCGTCCTTGGTGGTCAGAACGCCGCAGGCCCCACGAGTCGGATCGTGTCCATCGATCCAGCGACCGGCTCGATCGAGGTGCTGCCACAGCTCCTGCCGTACGCCGTCTCGAACGCGAGCGCAGTCTGGACCGGCACGGAGATCCTCGTGATCGGCGGCATCGGCGCGACGGGCGACGTGGACACGATCGTGGCGTTCGACCCCGCGTCCGGGATCTCCCGCGTCACCAGCATGCGCTTGCCCTCGGTCCGCTCCGACACGACCGCGGTCTGGCTCGACGGCCGCGCGATCGTGCTGGGCGGTCGTCACTTGGACTGCTCTGACCCCTCCGGCGTCTGCTATCTTGGATGGCGATCTGAGATCCTCTCGATCGACCCTTCCACGGGCACCGTGACGATCCTTCCCCCGAGGATCAACGGCGATCAGGGCCTCGAGGGCGTGGCGGCGGTCGTCCGCGGCGCCTACGTGTACTTCTTCGGCGGATACGGCCTGGGAAGCGGGACGGACATCGTCCGACTCGACGTTGCCAGCGGCACCCTCATGCAGATGCTCCCGTGGCTCCCACGTCAACTCGATCATGCCGCCGCGCTGCTGACGCCCAACGCGATCCTCATCGTGGGCGGCAGCGCCGATGGCGGACCCACGAGCGATGTCGTGCGGTTCACGCTCGAACCAGGCGACATCCAGTACGTCGAGGTCCGGCCCACAGATCGCTTGGGCGAAGCCGACGTCTGGTGGGTGGCCCCGTTTCCCAACACATACGAGGGCCAGGTCTCGTTCAACGTCTACCGATCCCTCGTGCCTGGCAAAGAGGTCCCGATCGCGTCCGGCATCCCCGATGCCCACTTCGTGGACTCTGGGCTCGACAACGGAACGTTATATCATTACCGGGTCTCTGCCAGCACCGCCGATGGCGAGGGCCCGTTGTTCCCCGAGGTCCGCTTCCGCACGCCCAACGTGCCGCGCGTCCTCTCCTTCACCCCATCGCGCGCGCCTGCGGAAGCGTTCAACGACGTCACGGTGCATGGCGAGAACTTCACGTATCACCCAGAGGGCAATCGAGGCCCCGATATCAGCTACGTCAGTCACCTGCAATTCGCCGGAAGGATCTACTATCCGCAGAATCTCGACAACGCGACCGATGGAGTGTTCAGGGCCGTCCTTTCCCCGGACGCGGGAAACTTCTCGGTCGTCATCGCCAACGCGTGGGCAGAGTCGTCCTTGTGCTGTCTCCAGATCACGACCGGCTCCAAGATCGAGTCGGTGTCACCCACGACGGCCCGCGCGGGAGACTTGGTCACGGCGCGCGGCTATGGCCTCGGGCTCGCCCCGGTCTGGATTGGTGGCCAGCACGCGTCCAGGACCAACATCTCCTACGAAGAGGTGCGCTTCATCGTCCCGAACGTTACGGACGGCCACTATGACGTCAACGTGGGCTTGTTCTCCTTCGAGCCACCGCGGGACACCTACTGTTGCCTCGATGTCGCGAGTCCCGATCTGGCCGTCCGCATCACGAGCGTCACCGCGATCGATCCAGTGGGCCTCGTGCGGAACGTCACCGTCGAACTGTCCAACGTGGGGACCGGGCAGCTGGACGATGCGAGGCTCGATCTCACGGCCCACGCGCAGCTCGCGGGTGTGATCGACACGGAGCAACGTATTGGGTCGGCTTCACTGGGGCACCCCATCGCGCCGGGGGAAGCGACGAGCTTGACGTTCACGTGGATCGGAGCCTGGGGATCGACCACGCTGGTCGCGCACGGTACGGCCGCGAACCCCGACGTGCACCCGGAGAACAACGAGGACGCGCGCATCACGGACAACTTGGATGACCGAATGCCCGGCGGCTTCGTCCTGCCCACGGCCCTCCTCCCGTGACGCGTCCTTTGCGCGCGGATGGTAGAACGCCGGAGCTGGGCGAGCTGCGCGCCGTGGCACGATGCGACGGGGGCGAGGGCGAGCCTCCCAGGTATTATGCTGGCTGGGTGTGGTCGTTGGAGTCGGTCCTGGACCACGTTCGCGTAGGAGGACAGCCTCCATTCGCGGCGACGAAGAGTCCCGCATTCGGTGGCGTCCGTCTTGTGAGGCCATGGCTTTCTAATATTCTCGGGTAGGCAGCACGCGCTTTGGCGTCTGCAGGCACCCACGAGACTCACCCGTTCATCGTGAAGTCGCGTTCCTCTTTGAGGAGGTGATAGCATACGGTGGTGAGGCCGCGCGCGAGGCCGATGATGACTCGCTTGTTGCCGATCCTTTTCTCGTGTTTCCGACGCCGGGGATGGAGGTGAGTCGTTTCATGTTCTCGTCGTGTTCGACGGCTTTCTCGATCCTCTCGTCGAGCTCGTCGACCTCCTTGTCGAGCGTCTCGATCAGGCGTAGATGGCGCGTGATCGTCTCGTTGTTGAGGCTTCGCAAGTGCGCGTGGTGTCGCTTCGTCCAGGCGGAGCCCGTTTCTTCTCTGGTGGGTTTGAGGCCCATGCGGTGGAGTCGGGTCCGTATTCGGTTCTCCATGCGCGTTCGGTCCTGTACCAAGCCGGCGCGGTCGCGTCACCAGCCGTGATGACCGACTGCAAGTACGTTGCTCCACGCGCCCGATAACGCACCCCTTCGAGCCCTCGGCCCTTCCCCTTCCGACCCAGACCCCCCTTTTGGACCGTTTCGAATCATGCGGGAGAGGCTTTGTCTCCTTCACAGGAACCATGACCCACTTGGAGTTCGAGAGCCGTGAAGCAAACGCCGAATGCGCCACCATCGACCGTCCAGACCGAGGACCGGACCAAACAACAGACCGAGCAAGAGCCAGTCATCGAAGCGACTGGCGACCTGAGCGTCGCGGAGGGTGCCGTGCTCCACGCGCCCCTCCGCGTGCAAGGCCGGCTCATCATCGGGCGCCTCGCGCACATGGTCGGCTCCGTGACCTCGCTCACTGGTGCTGAGGTGTGCGATGGTGCTATCATCGACGGGCAGCTGACGGTGACTGGTCCCGTGCGCTGGGGCGATCACGCGAGCGTGAGCGCGGCCGCCATCGGTGGGGCGCTCATCACGAGTGGCGAGCTCGTGCGCGCGACATCCGTCATCGCGACGGCTGGCATCCACGATGCTTCGCCCCCCGCTGGCCGCCCCAAGGAGGCGACCGCGTGAGTGCATTCACGCCCAGCGGCCTCGCGATGGCGTACGTCGCGCTCCTCATCGTGGGAGGCGCTGGCATCTTCATCCTGGCGAACCGCTCGTCGCACAGACGCCGGCTCGTGGCACAACCACAGCCCGAAGAAGTGACCATTCCTGATGGGCTGGCCTCCCTGATAGCAGTGGGCGGGAACGAGGACTTCCGGATCCAGGGTGACCTCCACGTGCGCGCCGACCTTGAGCTCCCGCGTGGTCTGGTCGTGGAGGGCTCGCTCACGCTGGATGATGGCGTCACGTTCAATGCGCCAGTCGAGGTGATCGGTACGGTCACTCTGGGGCAAGGAAGCCGAATCGGGCAACCCCTCCTTGTCCATGGGGGCATCACGCTGGGCCGGGACTCCCGCGCGGGGCCAACGCACGTGGACGGCGACGTGCTCCTTCACAAAGGCGCCGCCGTAGAGGGGCCTCTCCATTGTCACGCACTCTACCTTGAGGGGAGCGACCAGCAGGCGCCCACCCCAGAGGTCGCGCAGGCCGACAGCCTTTTTGAGGGGGAGCCGCCCTTGGACACGCATGAGCTGGCGAGCCGCTGACCATCAGCCCCGCGTCGACATGTTCAACGCCAAGTGCTCCAAGTGTGGGGACCAGACGCGCGTGCCATTCGACCCCAAGTCCCCGCCACCGGGCAAGGTCGTCATGTGCAAGAACTGCCGCGCGATCTACTTGCCCTGAAGCCCGGGCGCCCTAACACCTAAAGAGGTGCTCGGCTGCGTTCCCAGCGAGCGTGCCCACGCGGAGCCGCCAACCTCTTGCATCCCTCGCTCATGTGCGATGCTGCATGACCAACGTCGAAGTCGTCCACTCGGTCTATACCAAGCTCGAGAACCGCCCCGGAACGCTGGATCGCGCCGCAAAGGTCCTCGGTGCCAAGCAGATGAACATCGACGCGATCTCGCTGGAGACGAGCGGCAACAACGCGTACGCGCGTTTCCTCACGCACAAGCCACGCGAGGCCGTCGAGGTGCTCAAGTCCAACGGCATCGACGCCTACGAGAGCCAGATGGTCGTGACCACGCTTTCCAATCGCCCCGGCGAACTGGCCCGCGCGACGGCAGAGCTTGCAGCGGCAGGCCTCAACATCGAGGGCATCCTCACGACGCCCGAGGGCCGATTGGCTTTCCGCACGAATGATATCGAGCGGACCGCACAGATCCTCCGGAAGCTCTGACACGGCTCTAACTGAGCAACCCGGGCCCGTCCGTCTGCCTCGCGAACATCACGTACGAAGCGCGGCTCGTGGATGGGCTTGATTGCACGTCGCTCGCGTACCACACGATCCCCACGCGGCCGCCCGAGCCACCGATGGCCCAGGGCATGACGCCAGCGCTCGTGGCGGTCGTCAAGCGGAGGGGTGCGGTCCACGTCTTGCCGTGATCGTTGGACCCCGCCATCTTGACGTCGGTCGTCACGCCGCCCTTCACTTTAGTCTGGACCCATGGGCCAGAGCCAGTGGTGGTCGTGGAGCGCGCGACCGAGATCGTCACGCCGGAGAGGTCCGCGTAGAGGAGCGTGCCGTCCTTGAGGATGGAGAGGTCCGCGTCGCCCCCGAAGATCACGGTGGCGGCAAGCCCTACCCTTGAGAAGGACGCGCCAGCGTCCAACGAGCGGTAGAGCCCGCCGGGGTAATGGACGAAGATATCACCGCTGGGCGCCAGGCGCAAGCCCGGCTCGCCCACGTGTGCGCCGACCGCGACGGCAGGAGAGAAGACGGGCGCGGGCGGCGATGAGCCAGCGGTGAGCGCCGGGAGCGCGAGGATAAGGAGTGCGAGTGGGATTACAAGGCGTGGAGCAAGCAATGCGATGGCCTCCCGAAGCCACCAGGCACGCGCCGTGGCTTAAGCACGGCTTCCGGGGAGGATGCTTCGTTGAGCGGCCCGAAGCACGTTCCGGTGGTGCTCGTAGGTCCTCAACAGATCCACGGGGATGGCCTCGCGGCGCGCCACGCGTGCTTCGATCTCGTGGAGGACGTCGCGCACGGCTGCGCGGGCAGTAGCGATGTCCGGTGTGCCTGCCGTCATGCGCTCGCCGTCTTGGCGTGACGTTGGCTTAACCGCTGTGTTTCGCGTTCGACACGATGGCTTCGAACGCGACGGGTGTGGACTTCGCGAGCGTGGCGCCGGCGCTGCAGTACTTCTCGACGCTGAGCTTGACCGCGTCGTCGAACGCCTTCTGCGGCACGTCGCCGTCAACGTGGAATACAAGCTTCACGCCCATGATGGGGTTCGTCTCGCCCTTCTTCTCGCGCGTTCCCACGCACTCCACGCGTAGGTTCGTGAACGCCAAGCGCTTTTTCGTGAGGATTATCCCGACGTCCATGAGCGCGCACGCGCCCACGGACGCGAGCAAGTGCTGCATTGGCGTGGCGCCCGAAGAGGGGCTTCCCTCGCCGCCATCGAACTGGAGCTTCGCTCCGGCGGGCGTCGTGCATTCGATCGCGTTCCCCCGCCCAGTGTGACTTACCGTGAGCCTCAATTCGGCCATGGTCACCGGGGACGCTTGCACCCGTCTTGAAGGCGCGGGTAGCTTTTCAGCCCACTGCCGCGATGTCGCTCAGCGCTTGCGTCATGGGGATCTGCACGATGAGCACGGCTTCCTTGTCCACGCCCTCATCCGTCGTGACGCGATCGCCCGAATCCACGGCTGACCAGCCCGCATTGCACGCGGCTCGTAGGAATGCAGTGATGTCCTCCACGCGAACGGTCACGTGGAGAGAAGCAAGCTTCTGGAGCAAGTGATCACCCGAAGACTCTGGAGGACCGTTCGTTGTCGTGCTCAAGAAGGCGCCGGTGATGCGCGCTTCCGAAGCGCTCAAGTCCCGAGCCTGGACGTGTCGAACGACCCAAACGATGTCCCGATGGGGAGCTACGGTCCAGGAAGCACCCCAAGCGACGATTGGCCAACAGGGAGGAATGGGAAGCCTCAAACAGCCCCTACGGCGACGAAGAAGGGCCGTGGGTTTCTCCACCACCGTGAGCCACCTCGTGTGGGGGCTTGCGCTCCTTGGCGCCGCGAGCGGCGTGGTCGCCGCGTACTTCACGGTGGAGCATGCTGTGATCGATGGGAACGGAGCGCTAGATCGCCGCGCGCGGGACGCCACGCTCACACGCGTGGCAGGCACTTTCTGCCACAGTGGGGTCGATCAGACGGTCAACATCACGGCGCTCAACGCGGGGAACGTCCCCATCAGTTTGGGGAACACGACGCTACTCCTCGATGGGGTCGTGCACGCGCCGGCCACGTGGGTCGTCGTCGGCGCCGCCGCGAGCACTGACGCGTGGCTTCCCCACGAGAGCGCCACGACGACGCTCGCGGGGGAAGCGAGCGGCCCCACGAGGCTCACACTGGTCCTTCCCACGGGCACGCTGGCCTTCCTGACGGCGTCCTGCGGGTGACCCTTGGCCTCGTGATGGCCTAGGGCGACAACGGCGGGGTCATCCCGGCGGCATCTCTTCGAGCACGATCTCCGCGTCCATCTCGCGTAGCGGTGCGCTCTCGCGGCCCACGTGCCCGTGGAGCTTGCTGTTGCGGATGCCGTACGCAGCGTAGGCCATGAGGCCAACTCCCATCCAGCCGAAGAACAGGATGATGGTGGTGGTGCTGAGCGAGAGCGCGAGGCCCGCACAGAGGACGGCGCCGATGGCGGCAAGGATGGGGAACTTGCCGATGTTGAGGGGGACCTTGAAGGGGCGCGCGAGGTCTGGCCGCTTGTAGCGCAGCACGATGACGCCGATGCACACGAGCACGAAGGCGAAGAGCGTGCCGATGTTCGTGACTTGCCCCGCGAAGTTCAGGCTGCCGAAGCCAGCGACGAGCGCGACTCCGACCGCGGTGCCGATCGTCGTGCGGCTGGGCGTGCCGAACTTCTCGTGGACCTTGCTCCAGGACCGTGGCAGGAGTCCATCGCGGGCGAGCGCGAAGAACACGCGGGGGCCGCCCATGAGGAGCACCATCTCCACGCTCGCGATGCCGATGATGGCACCGATGCGGATGAGGTTCGCTGCCCAGATGATGCCGCGGCTTTGGAACGCGTAGCCGAACGGCTCACCCAATCTTGCGGAGGCTTGCGCGACGGTCACGCCGTTGCCTTGGATGCAAGAGGTGCCAGCGGAGACGAACCTGCAGTCAGGCAGGAGGTCCGTGTAGGGGATCATGCCCAGAAGGACGACGCTGGCGAGGATGTAGAGGACCGTGCAGATGGCCAGCGAGCCCAGGATCCCGATGGGGAGAGCCCGCTTGGGGTCCTTCGTTTCTTCCGCGGTCGTGCTCACCGCGTCGAAGCCGATGTAGGCGAAGAAGATGATAGCACCACCCGCGAGGATGGGGCCGACGGCGCCGAAGGCCGCGTACCACTTGTCGGGCGCGCTGGGCGGCGGAGTGAGCGACAAGTTGTGCGTGTTGATGAAGAAGAAGCCCAGCCCGATGACGATGGCGAGGATGGCGAGCTTGGCGGCCACGAAGAGGCCCGTCAGCTTGGCGCTTTCCTTCGCGCCCACCACGAGCACGATGGTGATGAGAGCCACGAGGACCATCGCTGGCAGGTTGATGAAGCCGCCCGCTGCGTAGCCGATCGTGAGCGACGGCGGGAGCGCGATGCCAAAGGCGTTGAGGAGCGCGACAAAGTTCGCGCTCCAACCAATAGCGACGGCGGCGGCACCCACAGCGTACTCCAGTACGAGCGCCCAGCCCAGCACCCACGCCATCGTCTCACCAAGCGCGGAGTACGTGTAAGCGTACGCACTCCCGCTCGTGGGGATGGCGGCAGCCATCTCTGCGTATGCGAGTCCCGCGAGCGCGCAGATGATGCCGACGAGCACGAAGCTCCAGATGATGTGTGGGCCCGCGATCTGCGCACCAAGCCCCGCATAGACGAAGATGCCTGCGCCGATGATGGCGCCAACGCCCAGGACCGTGAGGTCGAGGGCCGTGAGCGTCTTCTTGAGCGACTTTGAGGGGTCCTTGGACTCCGCGATGACGTCGTCGGGGTCCTTCTTCAGCGCGTATCGCTGGAGCGAGCGGCGGGGAAGCGTGACAAGGTCTTGGCCCATGCGGCGGAAGGATGCTTTGAGGTCCATCATGCTCACCTCACTTCGTCAATGGCGAGAGCTTCGCGGCCCACTTCTCGGCTTGCACGACGATGGCGCCGCCGGGATTGCCCGGGATGCCACTCGACGGCAGAGGCGTGCCCCCCGCTCTTGTGCCTTGCACGCTGATGCTCCACGAGCCCACGGCGCGCGCTGCGTTCGCGTCCGTTGGGATGTTCGCTTCGGCGGAGCGCGCGTCCTTGCCCTGCGTGCTCGTCTTGGGTGGGGCGCTCGCGATGGGCACTTCGATCTTGAGCGTCTGACCGCACGCAGCACCCACGCTCTTTGGCGCTTCGATGCCTGCTGGGGGCGTGACTTGGAGCTGGAGGTTGAACGCGCCCACGGGCAGCGTGCTTGCGGGGTCCGAGCACTGGACGCTCACGATGATCTTCGTGACGTTCATCGCCTTCACGTCCACACTGACCTTCTGGGGAGCGCCGAAGTCAGCCACGGGCTGCTTCTGCACCTCCACTAAGCTCGTGGAGTAGGTCACGTCGTACACGCCCGTGGGTGAGCCCCCACCAAGCGCAGCTGGACCGCCCTGCGAAACGATGGCGAACGTGGCACCGCCCAGGAGGAGCGCGCCGACGATGAAAAGCACGATGTCAGGACCCGCCATCCGCATGGGGTATCCCGCGCGGATTCTGGGGGCGGGTCATATACCTTCTCGGGCAAGCCCACTTTCGACCCGGCACGTTCATGCGGCATCGTGTGGTCGAACTCGCGTGGGCGCCGAAGTCAGCATCAGGGGAGCCCATCATAAGCGGCGTCTCCCTGGCCTCGTGGGCCCCATCGCCGCGGCCGTCGTTGCGGACTTCGTGCTGGACGCCTTGTTGGACCCGCGCTCCACGGGCCTGGGCGGCTTCGTGACGCGTGTCATCGGCTTTGGCATCGGCGCGCTCCTCGCGGTCCTCATCGGGATGTTCCTGGGGAAGCGCGCGTGGCCCAAGCGCGGCCGGCGACTCGCGGCGTTCCTGCTCCGGCGCGCGATGAAGGCATCACACAAGCCCGACGTTTTCCTGACGGATCGGCCCGACTTCACCATCTCCGTGACTCGCCGCATCGTGGAGGTCGTCG
>JBAZZN010000086.1:0-9537 GCA_041658815.1 Thermoplasmatota archaeon | reverse complement strand
TCTCGGCTGGAGCCGTCGTCGTTCTTGGCGTCCTCCTCGCGCGCGTGAGCGCTTCGGCGGCGGGGTACTCGTCATTGGGAGGGTACGGGCGCTCCGCCGCGAGTCTCGTGAACCTCCTCTTCCTGTTCGTCCCATTGCTGGGCTTGAGCATGGGAGCGGCCGCGCTCGTGCACGACAAGGAGCGCGCCACGTTGGGCTACCTGCTCGCGCAACCCGTGAGCGTCGGCGAGGTCTATGCTGGGAAAGCGATCGGTGCGTCCGCAGCGCTTTGTGCGATGCTGCTCGTGGGACTAGGCGTCTTTGGCGCGGTCCTTGCGGCAAGCGGCGTTGGAGGCGCGGCCAACAGCGTGGTGGGCCTATCCGTCTTCGCCTTGCTCTTGGGCCTCTCGTGCCTCGCGCTTGGGATGGCGATCGGCGCGGTCGCGCGCCGTTCCTCCACCTCGACGCCCATCGTGCTTGGTGCGTGGGTCCTCCTCGCGTTCCTCTTTGACCTTGCGTACGCCGCCGCAGCCATCGCGTGGCGACCATCACCATCCATTCTCCTTGCGGGGATCCTGCTCGATCCGCTGGAGGTCTTCCGCATCGCCGCCATCTCGTGGATGCACGGGAGCGCTGGGATAGTGGGTCCCGTGGGCGAACTGGCTGACCACGTGTTGGGCGCGAGCATCCTGCCAGTCTTCGCGGGGATCCTCGCGGCGTGGTGCATCGCGGCGCATGCCGTCGGCTACGTCATCCTGCGGAGGTGGCGCCCGTGACGTTGCGTGTCGTCGCCTGTGCCCTCGTCTTGGCCTTCATCGTTCCGGGTTGCGCCGTGCCAACGCGACCGCCGCCAGTCGAGAGCGCCCCGCCGGTCCTCGTGCGCACCGTGGACGGGCGCGAGTGGAGCCTGGCGGCGCACGCGGGCTCGGTCGTCGTCATCGACCTCATGGACCGCTACTGCGGTCCGTGCCGACTCCAATCGCCAGCGCTCGCGGCCCTCGCCTCAGAGCACGCGAACGACTCACGCTTCGCCATGCTGAGCATCGACGTGGGTGAGAGCGCTCCCGACGAGCGCAGCAACGCCTCGCTCAAGGAGTACCGCGATGACGAGCGCGCCACGTGGGCCTACGCATTCGACGAGGGGGGGCGAGTGTGGGCGGATTACCATGGGCTCGTGCTTCCCACGATCGTCATCATCGCAACCGACGGCACGATCCACGCGGCCCTGCCGGGCGGAACGCGCTCGCTCGACGAGCTGCGGGGACTCGTGCGGGAGGCGGGTGGGCTGGTGCGCGCTTCACCTGAGGATCGGTGAGTGGACGCGCGCTGTTCAGCCGAACGGGCCGGGGACACACTCTGGTACGCGAAGGCGCGAAGAACGCGAAGACAAGATTCGGTTTCTTCGCGCGCTTCGCGGCTTCGCGTACAAGAAAGTCGTACGGCTCCCCTACGGGGCATACCGCGAGTCCATCGCCGCCCGGCTCACCCTCAAGTGGGCCGCCACCGCTCCCGCAAGGTGCAGCGCGACGGCCAACGCGTAGCCCCCGAGGGCGATCCGCACGATATCATCGTGCGCCATCGCTTCCGCCACTGACGCGACGAGGATGCTCGTGCCCGCAAGCGATAGCACGATGACGCCGTGCCTCCACGCGGCCTTGCCTCCTGCTCGCAATGCTGGCGCGTAGATGTCGGTGGACGTGGCGATGCAGAAGAGACCCACGAAGCCCAATACGTTCGCGAGCCCGTGCGCCGCGACGAGGCGAGTGGGCGAGCTTCCCACGAGGAACGTCAATGCGATCGTTCCGCCTGAGACTAGCGCGGCGCACGCGCCCGCGTAGCCCGCCAGTGAAGGGCGCATGCGTGCGCGGCCCGCGAGCGCGAGCCACGCTGCGCACGCGCAGAACGTGGCGAGCCCCACGGCTTCCAGCGCAGTGCCAAGCGCGAAGACCCATGATGGCCCCCAAGCGAGCCCCACGATGAGGAGGCCTGGGCCAGTGACGACGGCGGGGGCGATGACTGGAAGTGCTCGCGCGGGGAAGCGGTGCTGCGCGAATCTTGGGAGGACGTGCAGCGCGATGGCGACTATCGTCAGCGTGACGAATCCGGCAAGGACCGCGTGCACCGCCGCGGCCATGGAGAGGCGGCCGAGGTACGCCGCCGGGAGGGCAAGGACGGCAATGGCCCCGTAGAACAGGCTCGCGCCCTCGATCAAGTGGTGAAGCTTGCCCAAATGGGGCGCCTCCGCGGTCTCTGGCAACGGTGGACGCAGGCGCGGGCCACGCACCGTCACAACCACTAGCGTGATGTGCGCGAGGAGCGCCGAGGACCAGACGAGCGACAAAGCGAGCCCCACGCGTGACGATGCCCGCGCGGCCACGATGGGTGCCCACGCACCGCACGCGGCGGCGCCCAGGAGCACCCACGCGAGGACACGCGGCCCCACGAACCTGCGACCCGCCATCCCTGCCAGTAGCATGCGCGTCGTTCCCATGATCGCAATGACGAAGCCGCCCAGCACGATGGGGCCGGATGCTTCCTGAAGGCGAGGGGGTGACGCACCCATCACGACGAGGTAGATCGTGCCCAGGAGGATGGAGGAGAAGGCCGCGGCGAGGTGGACTCGCGCGACGGGTGCCTGGTCATCGGACACGCGGCCGCGCAGGGGCACAACATGGAAGGCGATTGTGCCGAACCGGTTCGGCCCACGTCGCGCATCATTGTGGGACATGTTCGGAGTAAAAGCGATGCCCCATGGGACGTCCCCGCCTGACGTGGCTCACGGGTGGGTCTGGATCGGCCTGGCGCTTGCGCTCGTCGCATCCTCCATCGGGATGGTCGCCCTTCGTTCTGACGCGCCCACAAAGGAGGAGCCACTCGCGCGGTCCCTCACGCCGTCCACCCAGACGCCCAGCCAAGCTGCGCCAGGAGCGGCCCCAGGGCTTGGCGACCAGGCACACGTGCACGACTACTGGGAGGGCGCAAGCAGCGTCGTCCTCATCAACCAAGCCGTCGTAGTGATGGTCGCTCACAATCACCAGTTCGACGAGCCCCCCCGCGAGCAGCACACGCACGGCTGCGACGAGACGCTGGTCTCGACGAGTCAAGGCGGCAGCGTGAAGTTCGGCTTGCCATCAGGCAAGATCGTCCTTCCAGGCACGGAGCGCCTCGAGTTCCTCATGGACTGGAGCGACGCGAGCGTCACCGGCTTGCGCCTCAAGTACCGACCAGTCGGCATGCACGATTACCTTGATGGCGGCCTCGTGGAGAAGGGGAAGGTCATGCGCTTGCCCCTCACGCTCCAGATGGCGGACGCGGGCCACGCGACGCGCAGCGCATGGGGCTTCTTCTTGTGCGCGGCCGGCCCGTCCCCCGTCAACTTCGCTGAGGGCGCCATCCAGGTGAACCTCATGGCGATGCGCGGCGAGACCCTCCCGCTGGACCCGGCCCATCCTGATCTCTGGGCGGGGGCGACGCATCTCACGCTCGCGAACGTCACGTTCACTCCATCTGGCGTCACGGTGCTCAACAAGGGCGATGCCGCGTGGCTCCACGTGCCGCTCCCGCGCGGCACGATCGTGCCAGGCGGGACGACGCGCATCGTCACGCACATCCATGCAGAGGACGCCACGCCCACGGCCTCACTGCGGCCCGCGGACTACTTGCTCTACTATCAGGACTCGACGGTCCCTGACTGGATCTACCGCATCGCGAACCGCACGAGCGAGACTGGTATGCTCGCCTTCGAGCTTCCAGTCGCGCACGACATGGTGGACGGCGTGTACGCGCGCGAGTCGAACTGGGACTTCTGGGTGCGGATCGCTGCGCCAGAGCGCGTCCAGACGACGGCCGGCCTCGAGTCCGCGCCCCAAGCGTTCCAGGGGACCATCCACGTCAAAGTGGAAGCGATCCGAGACGAGCCCGCGGGCACGACGACGAGTTGAGCCGACTCACTCTAAGATGGGCCCTCTTCTCGCTTGATGGCGAGGATCTGCCACGCGACGAACGCGTAGGTGGCCCACACGGCGCCGATGACGGCGATGACGGTGAGCGACGCGAGGCCACCGGGCGTGATGGGCCCCTCGGGCGCAGGCTGGGGGGCACTGACAACAAGAGTGGAGAGCGCCGTCGTGACGCCGTATGTGGAGTCGCCCGCGAAGCTTGCCCCCACGGTGAACGCGCCAGGCCAAGCCGGCATGTACACGAGCGTGACGTTCCCTCCCTCGTCGCTCTCGTTGCTGCCCAACGGCCGCCAGCCGAAGGTCGTCTGCATCGAGAAGGACACGGTTCGTCCCTCGAGCGGTGATAGCGTGTCGGCGTCGCGAAGCTGCGCGACGAGCGTCGTGTTCACGCCGGGGGTTGCCGTGTCGGTGGGAAGGATAGTGAGGACCGGCCGGGGGACGGAGGCTGATGGGGCCGTGTCCCCGCTCGCGCCCACTGCGAACGCGGGCAGAGCGATCGCGAGGATCATCAGGGCGATGACCGAGAGGACCGTCACTGGCGCGGTCCACTCGCTGCGCTCACGCACCACCGTGAGCGTCGTGGGCTCCTCCTCTTGTGGCTCCGACGTTTCCCAAGCGGACACGATGGGGAAGAGCTTCGTGAAGAGCGCGAAGATGAGCGCGAAGCCAGCAAGCGCCCCAGCAGCGATCGCCCACTCGACCCACGTTGGCGAGTACGAGCCCCAAGGTCCCGGCATGATGGGGACGGACATCGCGGGGACCACGAGCAGGACGCGCTCGATCAACATGCCCACGTTCACGAGCACGGCCGCCACGATGATGGCGGCGATGCTCCGGAACCTCGTAGCGAGCAGGATGGCAGCGGGCGCGAAGAACCCGCCGAATATCATTGTCCAGAAAAGCACGCGGTACGGTCCACCGGCCATCGCGCCGATCCACGCTGACTCCTCAGCGTTTCCGTTGTACGCGGCGACGATGACCTCGTTGAGCGTGAGGTAGATCATGACGAAGTCGAGCAGGAGAAGCATCGTGGCCAGCGCACGGAAGTGACTCGGCTGGAGGTACTCCTCAAGATGATAGCCGCTCCGCAGGATCGCCATTACTATGAGCAGCGTGGCTACACCAGAGAGCAGCGCGCCGCCCACGAAGAACGGCCCAAAGAGCGCCGAGTGCCAGCCGACGCGCTGCGTCATCGCGAAGATCCATGCAGTCACGGTGTGGATGCTCACGGCAACTGGGATGATGAGCACGGCCATGATGCGGATGGCTTTCTCCAGGTGGTGCACTTGGTTCTTCGTCCCGCGCCACCCCATCGCGAGGACGCGGTAGATCCACTGTCGGATGGGGCCACCGACGCGCGCGTCGCGAAGCATTGCCGCGTCGGGGATAAGCGGGAGGTAGAGGAAGAGGAGGCTCCCGCTGAGGTACGTCGTGAGGGAGATGATGTCCCACAAGATCCCCGATTCGAGGCGGCCGTGGATGAAGACGTTCAAGATCCGGTCGGGGCGACCCATATCTACCAGCGGTAAGACGGCGGCGACGAGGAGCGCGGAGGCCGTGACGGCTTCCGCGAGGCGAGTGATGGGGCGCCGCCAATCCGCGCCCATGAGCCGAAGCATCGCGGAGATGAGCGTTCCAGCCATGCTGATCGCGATCAGCACGATGAAGAGCGAGAGGTACAGGCCCCAGCTGACCTGATCGTTGAGCCCCGTCACGCCGAGGCCGTCGTGGACCTGGAAACCGTACGCGACGACTCCAAGCCCAGCGATCGCGGCGAGCGGGAGGATGACCGCGTAGAAGCGCCATGTGGTCTCGCGCAGAGGCCGCACGAGGGCCGCTGGCATCTCAGGCGCCATCGGTCGCCTCCGCCCCGCTCATCCCTTGACCAAGCGGCAAGTAATAGACGCGCGGGTCCGTGCCGGCCTCCTCGTTCCAACGGAAGGCGCCACGAGCGCTCAGCGTGCCACGCAGCGGAAGCGTCTCGCCCAAGCTGTTCGTCATGGCGTCCTCCCGCTCGTTGGCAAAGTAGATCGCGCCCATGGGGCACCCCGTGGCACAATAAGGCAGCTTGCCGTCGCGCGCGAGGTGCGCGCAGAAGACGCATTTCGCGGCCACGCCGCGCGGGAGCGGCCACGGCTCCTCCACGCGGTACTTGTGCTTCACTTCCTCGACCGTGTAGCTCGGGGTGACCCACGTGAAGGATCGCGCGTTGTACGGGCACGCCGCGAGACAGTAGCGACAACCGATGCAACGTTCTTGATCGACCATGATCACGCCGTCGGGAGTCTCGAACGTCGCTCCCACGGGGCACACCTTGAGGCAAGGCGCGTTACGGCAGTTCATGCACGGCCGGGGCAGGAAGAACTCGCCGCCGTGCTCGTCCTTCACCTTATAGACGCGCAGCCACTCCTGAGACTGGGGGCTATGCATGTTCGTCTGGCAAGCCTTCGTGCACTTGCCGCACCCATCACACTTGGACAAGTCGATGACCATGAGCCAGCTGTCTTGGGCGACTCCGCCGCCGCGCGCAGCGTTGTCGTCCGTGCGCGCATGGGCATCCCCAGTGCTGGCTGGGTGGCTCTCTGCGCGCGCTGCTTGCGAGAGGGCGAGCTTGCCGCCCAGGCCAAGCGCCGCGACGCCAGCCGCAAGCGAGCCCGCTACCACGAGGAACCGGCGACGATCCATGGCCGCGCGATCGTTCGGCGGCGTCCCATCGGTGGACAAGCGAGCAACTCCTCCCCATGGGCCAGTCGGGCCCAAGACGGTCTAAGCACGCGGCGCCTGTGATATGAGGCAAGCCCCCGGAACCTACGAGGGGTCCGGGGCTCTTCTTCTTCGCTTGTTGCTCGCATGGGCGTCCGCTTCCCATGAAACGGAGGCACGGAGTTGACTGAACAATGAGAGCGATCCTCTTGACGACCATCGCGCTGGTGTCCCTCTATGCAGTGGCCCCCGGCTTTGCGAATGCTGGCACCCCCTACCAAGCGACCATGGGTGAGCGCGCGCTCCCCCAGGGCCCCATGTACTACGAGCCGAACTACATGACGATCGCGGCGGGCGACTCGGTGACGTGGAAGAACGTCGGCCAGAAGATGCACGAGATCGAGTTCCACTTCGAAGCCGCAGAAGACGCGGAAGTGGGCACCGCGGTCAGCCTGGACAACCCCACGAGTCCCCCCGACCTGATGCACATCCACGTCCTGCCTGGCAAGTCATTCACGTACACCTTCGCTGAGAAGGGCGTCTATGTGCTGAACTGCAACCTGGGCAATGACCACACGCCCGGAAAGCAGGTCGTCGTCGTGAGCTGAGGCCGCCGCTCGCGAGCGCTTTCCTTAAGCGAAGATCGATGGGCGCGTGCGTGTCCGTGCGAATGGAGCAAGGCACGCACGCGCCCGTGTCTCTTTTCAACATCGACTACCAGCGGTCACGTCTCGCGCGCCTCTGAGGCGCCTACGTACTCTACGGGGCTCGGCTTTAGGTCGGCCGTGCGCCATGGATCTCCTGATGAGCGACGCGGAGGCAGCCGGCAGACCGCGACGGCGCGGCATGAGCCTCCTCGCTCCGCTGGTCTTCATCCTGACCGCAGCGGTCCTGGCGCAAGCAGCGGGGTCCATGGTGCACACGACCACCCTAGCCTCCGTCTATGTCGAACGCCTCCAAGTCCCCTCATACTTCTTTGTCGCCGAGACGATCACGGAACAAACGCAAGCGAACGTGTACGCGCAGGGGCTCGAAGAGGACCCCGTCGCGATGTCGGAAACCGCGTCCGTGCCGCTTGCCGGCACCGTCTCCACCGCGATCGCGAACACCGCGCTCGTGACTGACCACTGGACCTACACGGTCCTCCTCCAAGAAACGGGCCCGGACAAGGCGCTTCCTGGCAACTACTCGGTCTCACTCGAGGTGAGCGGCGTCGATCTGGGCACCGTCTATCTCGTGAAGATCCGACACGTGGATGCCATCATCACCCCCCTCATCGGCAAGACGCCCGTGCCGGCCGTTGACGATCCGGTGGTCCCCGTCGGCGCGCGAGTCACCTTCGACCTCGGCCGGGATCGCCCAGCTGCACCCACGTTCATCCTGCGGGTCTCATACCTCGACATGCTCACCTATCACCTGAAGAGCACGCAGGATGTGAACTCAGGTGCCTTCTATTGGGTGGGCGTCGGCGGCGACATCGACGGAGTCACGGACCCTAAGCTATCGGGCCATGTGGGCGAGGCGATGCGCATCATCATCACGCAGGGCGACGGCCAGGCTCCGCACAACCTCCTGATCAAGAAGGACAAGGACACCGATGACAAGGATGCGATCGCAGGCCCCACTGCGGACATCAGCAACCTCGGCGACGAACAGTCGCTCGTGTGGACGCCATCGGCCGTAGGAGCGTTTCTCTACGCCTGCGCTTACCATCACCCGACCCAGGACGGCCCAGCGGTCGTCACAAGTTGATATCAGGAAGCGATCCCATGAGGACACCAAGCGATGAATGGCAGCGATCAATGAAGGCAACGGCGTCGTCGGCCGCTCGCTCGCTCGCTCGCCACGGCTCCAAGTTGCTGCTCGTCATCCTCGTCGTGAGCTTCGCGACGGCCTCGACGATGAGCGTGAAGCCGATCCCGCTCACGCTCATCTATGCGGAGCACTACAGCGTCGGGAACGGCTTCGTCGCGGGCCCCTCCAAGCTAACGCCCGCGTTCGCGGACCTCGCGGCGCACGGCGACGACGGGAACCCAGTGGGCATCGCTTCGAGCATGCCCGACGCGCGAACGGCTGTTGTGACCGAGCACTGGGTGTATTCGATCCTCATCAAGGAATCCATGGCGGGAGCCGTCCCTGGCGGGAATTACTCGGTCGCGCTCACGGCGAACGGTGTTGACATCGGCAAGGTCTTCATTGCGAAGGTCGGAAGCGCGACGGGTGGCGTCCGCGCGTCCTTCGATATCGGAGCAGAACTTCCGTCATCGACCCTGTTCTACCTGGTGGTCGCGCCAGTCGTGCGAACGGGGCCCATCGTCGAGTTCACGATCATCTCGAAGACCCCCGACAAGTCCATCTGGGTTGGAGTGGGCGGCACGATCGACGGCGTCACGAACCCTGCCCTCACGGTCCCGATGGGCGCGACTCTGCGCTTGACGGCGCGAAACGCGGACGATGTCGCCCACAACGTCGGCATCAAGGACGCCCCCGGCGCTCTCGTCACTGCGTGGAGCGCCGACATCGAGAAGACGGGCGACACGGTGGTCCTCATGTGGACGCCAAGCGCGGCTGGCACGTACTCGTACCCGTGCAAGTACCACGCGGCGACCCAGAATGGCCTCATCGTGGTCACATGAGGCGGAGCATGACGAGATGGGACGCCAAGGCGGCTGCGCTGGGCATGATCCTCATGCTCACCGCTGGCTGCGTGGGCCTTGGTGCTTCCCCACCACAAGACTCGGCACTCAGCGCTGCAAGCGTGGCATCCTCGTCAAGTGGCTCCCCCGCGCTCGCCCCGGTCCTTGCCATAATTGCGTACACGCTCGTCACGACGCCAAGTGCGGAGGCTCCTGGCGGAGCCGCGTGGGTGGGTCTTGGTGGCCCCATCGATGGCTTC
>JBAZZN010000085.1:0-9539 GCA_041658815.1 Thermoplasmatota archaeon | reverse complement strand
ATGGAGCAGTCGGGCGCGTAGATGGTCAGTGCGCCGGGTGTGGGTGTCGTGGGGGTGGGTGGTGTGCTCGTGACGCACCCGGCAGCGACGACCAGCAAAGCGAGGACGAGGACGACGGCTCTCAAACGGATCGGTTCGCGCAGGAAAGCCTCGACGTTAAGCCCTTGTGGAAGTGGTGGCCCCTCAACCGTACTTGAGCGTCTCATACGTCACGCTGTACGTCAACGACCCGCCCACGGGCAGCGTCGCATCCCACACGACGCGGCTGCCCGTGACGATGCCCCCGGCTGGCTCGGTCCGCAACAGGGTCGTGCGGTAGCTGGGGAAGTCCTGCGCGACGCGCAAGTCGATGGGGTGCGCGCCCGGCCCGGTCATGAGGTTGCGCACCGTGAGCGCGTACGTCCACGTGTCGCTTGACGCAGATGCGCCGTGCGAGACGAGCGTGAGCTTGGCCTTCACTTCCGACGCGCTCGCGAGGGTGACGTTCGCGCGGTCCCCCACTGGCGTGGACGCGAGCGTGTCCTCGCCGACCCACTCGCCACCACGGTACGCGCGCAGCGCTCCGGCTGGCAATGGCTCGGCCAGCGCGTTGCGGATCTCCAGCTTCTCGAGGACCGTGACGTCCTGCGAGTCGCCGGCCGCCGAGCCCCACCCCGTGCTGCTCGCCGCTTCATCGTAGTGGCGCAGGATATCGACGCTTCCCTGGGCGAGGACGAGGCGCGCCGACTCGCCGCGCGAGAGATCGATCGTGCCGGCGTAATGATAGCGGTGGAGGTCTCCAAGTGGCGTGGAGGGGGAGAACGAGGCGGCGAAGGACGGTGCGGCCGCCTCGGCGCCCGCCGCCCGTGAGGCGTAACGATAGGGTTGGGGCGATGGCGTGTAGATCACGTGGGGCGTCCCGGAGACGACGTCGAGCGTGACGCCCCTCCAATCGTCGCTCGCGGTCAGCGTCGCGAAGAACGTGAGTGCGCCAGTGTCCGCGTCCAGACGATAGCTGGGCGTCCAGCCTGGGCCCTGCACGAGGTACGAGAGCGTGACGTTGTGCGTTTGCCCCGGCTCCGAGCGCACGATCGCCGTCGCAGGAACGGAACCGGGCGCGCTGGACCGCGCGGCGCCTTGCACTTCGATGGCGGTTACCTGCGCGAGGGTCATGTACGTCACGCCAGCGGTGGTCGTGAGCGCGAGCGTCCCGCCCTCGATGGCCTGAACGGTTCCCTGATAACTTTCAGCGCCGACGTGGACGATGACGTCGTCGCCTGGTTGAGCGCCGCTTGTCTGCGATAGTCCCGAGCGGATCTCCTTCACGCTCACGCCGACGCCCTCGATCGTGACGGAGTCGTAGATGGCGGTGGGTGGAAGCGCGAACGTCAGGGTCGTCTCTGGGGCGGTCGCGTTGAACGAGCGGTTGAGCCGCACGGCCGCTAGCCCGTTCTGGTAGAGCGTGACGTGGCTGGCCTCCGACGGCGACGCCGACAGTTCGACGCTTCCTGGCGGCCGCATGACGAGTGCTGCGGCAAGGACGGTCGCTAGGAGGGAGAGCGAAACGAGCAAGAGGGTGATGCGGCGCTGCATGCCCCCCTATTGACTAGCCCCATGGACGGTTCTATCGGTGCCGTTGGGCTGGCGCCGAACGCTTCGGTTATCCTGCCGTGTCTTCTTGTACGCGAAGCCCGCGAAGAAACCG
Organism: Thermoplasmatota archaeon; assembly: GCA_041658815.1. Taxonomy (GTDB): domain Archaea; phylum Thermoplasmatota; class SW-10-69-26; order JACQPN01; family JAJPHT01; genus JAJPHT01. The sequence continues at coordinate 7,855 of JBAZZN010000085.1, read as the reverse complement.
AATCCTGCCTTCGCGTTCTTCGTGCCTTCGCGTACCAGAACAGGCCCTTCACCAGCACCGACTGCGGATGCCATAGCAGGCCGCGTTGCCCCGCAGCCGTTCTGATCACGCCAATACTCCAAGAACCCAAGACGCCAAACAACTGGGGACTTGCTTGGCGTTGCTTCCAGGTCGCTTGGCGTCTTTGCGTATTGGCGTCTTGGCGTGGAGATCAGAGAAGGACGCAGATGGAACCCCCCGATTCCCTGAGGCGAATTGTGCCCCGGGGCCGGATGTAGCCATGACTTCACGTCAATAGAGAGAAGCCGCTGGTTTCTCGCAGGTGGCGGGCGTGGCGTCCATGGCGTGGTTCGGTCGGCGCCGGAGCTATCGATCCTCCAGCCGTCGTTGCCTGGGTCGCCATGGCGCGGCCTCGCCGAGGATGTCGGCGGGCCATCGTTCCATCTTCGCTTGCTCGTCGCGCCCCTCGGCGTCATCGAGCCCCGTCACTCGCACGCCAAGCAAGCGCACGGCCCGGTCAGGCGCGAACTCCCGGAGGAGACTGATGGCCGCCTCGCCGATGGGGGCCGCGTCCGCGACGGCGCGCGGCAATGTCCGAGCTCGCGTGTGGGTCTCGAAGCCGGTCAACCGTACCTTCAACGTGATCGTGCGCCCCACGAGGCGCTCTTCCTTGAGCGAGTCCGCGAGGCCTGCGGCGAGATCGCGCAGCGTGCGCTCCCACTCAGCGGGGTCCGTCTCGTCCTCGTCGAACGTGGTCTCGCTGCCGATGCTCTTGCGCTCCCACCCAGCCTCGACTGGCGAATCGTCGATCCCGCGCGCGAGCTGCGTGAGGCGAGGCCCCCACGCGCCGAACTCACGATGAAGAAGAGAGGCGGAGGCGACGGCCAACTCCGCGCACGTCGTGATGCCCAACTCCACGAGGCGCTCCTCCGTCTTGGGCCCCACGCCAGGGATCTTGCGCGCAGGAAGCGGCGAGAGGAACTCCTGCTCGGTGCCAGACGGCACGCCCGTGATGCCGTGCGGCTTGCGCATGTCCGTCGCGATCTTGGCGACGACCTTGTTCGACGCCACTCCGATGCTGATGGAGAGGCCCGTCTCTCGCTCGATGCGTTCCTGGATGGCGCGCGCCAGGTCCAGCGCCTCGCCGTGGGAGCCGCAGCGATCTGTCACGTCCAGGTATCCCTCGTCGATGCCCGACTGCTCCACGCGGTCCGCCATCTGCCGGACGATCGCGAAGACCTCGTCCGACTTCTCCGAGTAACGGTGGAAGCGCGGCGGCACGAAGCGGGCCTGAGGTGCGCGGCGCCATGCCTCAGAGATCGGCATCGCGCTTCGCACGCCGGACTTGCGTGCCTCATAGTTCGCCGTCGTCACGACGCCGCGGCCTCGGCCATCCTGCGGGTCCGCGCCCACGATGAGTGGCGAGCCCTTCCACTCGGGGTGATCGAGTTCCTCTACGGACGCGTAGAAGGCGTCCAGGTCAACGTGCAGGATCCATCTTTCCATGCTTCATCACATGCACTTGGTCCAACTCCAACGCGAACACGCAAACACGCGAACACGCCGACGGCTCGCATTGAGTGTTGACCCGTTCGCGTGCTGGAGTGTTCGCGTGTTCGCGTAGGCCGCGCAGCGTTCATAGGCATCACAATCCAAGCGCGTCCATCTCTATCTCCCAAGGAAGTGCTCGGCCAGGGCGCGCCGAAGAGACGGCCGCACGCAGCGGCTCCAGCAGGTGCGGCTTGCGCGTGAGAACGTCGATGCGGTTCCCGGGGTAGCCCTTGCGTTTGAGGCCGCGGTGGTCCAGCGCGTGCACGGCGTCCTCGAAGCTGGGCGTGCGCCACGTTTCCACGAGCTGGAAGCCGTGGTGCGCGAAATCCGTCTCGCCCATGACGCCGCAGCCGCCCTCAACGTCGTAGGCGTTCACGATCACGGGCGCCAATTCCGCGATGGGCGAGCGGTAGTCCTTGCCCGCCTCCATCCACGAGACGATGGCGGCGTCGTAGGAATCAGAAAGCGCGTCCGCATCGAGCCTCTCGACTGGGTGGAACGTGACCGCTGGGGGCGCGGGGTCGTACGCTGCGACCTTGACGCCGTGCTCTTCCACGAGCTTGGCCAGGAGCCCCGTGCCGGCACCCACATCAGCCACGAGGCCACCCTCTCCGCCTGCTGCCCTGCACGCGGCCGCGATGCGCGCGACGTCGCTGGCCCTGGGCAACCACATGAGCGCCTCGCGGGGGCGCCGGGCGAACGTCTCGACCGTGGGGTCCATCATCGGGCTGGCTTACGTCGCGCTGCACTTGGCGTTTTCCTTCCGGGCTTCCAGCGGCCCCCCAAAGAACATTCAAGCGCGAAGCCCGCCTCCGCGAAGTCGTGGCGTGGCCCCCCATTCTCGTCCGGTACGGCGAGATCGGCATCAAGAGCAGGAGTGTGCGCGCGCACTTCGAGCGCAAGCTCGTCGAGCGCATCGAGGAGCAGCTCCTGCGCCGGAAGGTCGAGTCACAGACGCGCAAGGACTGGGGCCGCATCTTCCTTCGCGCGTCCGACGTTGAAGGAGCGCTTGACGCGCTCAAGCACACGTTTGGCATCGTGAGCGTGAGCCCCACGATCGAGACGGAGGCGACGCCCGAAGCCGTCGCGGGCGTCACGCTCGAAGTCGCGCGCGAGCGCTTGCCCCGCGGCGGGTCCTTCGCCGTGCGCGTGAAGCGCAGCGGCACGCACAAGTTCACTAGCCTCGACGTGGCGAAGGCGTGCGCCTCGCGCATCCTTGAGGACCTCGCGCAGCGCGAGCCACGCGTGGACCTTGACGAGCCCGACCTGGAGATCCATGCGGAGGTGCGTGAGGGCGGCGCGTTCGTCTTCACGCGAACCGAGCGCGGCCCGGGCGGCTTGCCCCTTGGCAGCCAAGGACGTGTGGCGGTCCTCGTGGACTCACCACGCGCCGCGCACGCTGCGTGGTTGATGGCCAAGCGCGGGTCGCTTCCCTTCTTCTTCGCCACGGACGTCGCGCAGGCCGAGCGTTGGCTCGTGCCGCTCCAGCCGTGGGTGCCCGAGATCCGCGTGCGACACGTCACGGGGAACGACCGTGCGGAGGTGTACGCGCACCTCAAGGGGTTGATCGAGATGCACCGTTGTCAGGCCCTCGTCGTGGCGGACGATATCAGCGGAGCCCTCGCGCAGTTCGAGCAGGACCACTCGCTGGGAGTGCCCGTGTTCAGGCCGCTCACGGGATATGCTGGCAAGCGGTTGAGCGCGCTGGCGGCTCTGGCGGAGTTGCCAGCATGACCAAGGTCGTGGTGTTGGGAGCGGGAGCGATGGGCTCCTGGATCGGTGGGCTCCTCTCGGCTTCGGGCAACGACGTCACGCTCGTCGGGCGCGAGGAGCACATGGCAGTCGTCGCGTCGCGCGGGCTGCAAGTGAGCGGCAAGAGCGATATCCAAGCCCACCCGAAGGCCGTCACGCGCGCCCAGGACGCGAGCGTGCCCGACTACCTCCTGCTCACGGTGAAGGCGTACGACACGCGCCGCGCCATCGAGGACATGCGCCCGCTCGTCGGCGCACGCACGACCATCGTGTCCATGCAGAACGGACTCGGCAACATCGAGGCCCTGAGCGATGCGTTCGACGAGCGCCAAGTGCTCGCGGCGGTCACGACGCACGGCGTCACGTTCGTCGAGCCCGGCCACGTGAAGCACGCTGGGATAGGCTACTTCTACGTGGGTTCGCCCTTCAATGAGCACGAGCGCGCCGCGCGCTTCGCCGAGTTGCTGAAGGCGGCCGGGCTGGACGCTTCGGCGACCGCGGCCATCCGGGGAGAACTTTGGGCCAAGGTCGTAGTGAACGCCAGCATCAATCCGCTGACTGCTATCACTGGCCTTCGGAACGGCGCGCTCCTCGAAGTGCCTGCGCTTCGTGAGCTGATGCAGCGGACCGTGGAGGAGGCCGTGGACGTCGCGCGCGCCGAGAACGCGCCGCTGCCAGACGATGACTTGCTCGTTCGCGCGCGCCGCGTGGCGGAGCTGACGGCCACGAACAAGAGCAGCATGCTGCAGGACGTCGAGCGCGGGCGCCCGACGGAGATCGACGCCATCTGCGGTGAGATCGTGCAACGCGGCGCGAAGAACGCCATCGACACGCCCGTGAACTTGGCGCTGCGCGCGCTCGTGAAGGGCATCGAGGAGAGCACGCGGCGATGATGCTCATGCTGCGACGGCGACCGCAACTGGCTCGGCTCGTGGCGCGCTGACGGGCACGTGCGCAGCCACATTCAGCGCGTGACTGCGGCCCACGCGTTCGCTGTGGATGACGCCGCTCTCGACGAGGCGCTTGACGTGCCAGCTTGCGAGTGCTTGGCTCATACCGATGCGCTGCGCGACCAGCTTCTGAGAGATGCCTGGCGTTTCGCGAATGGCTTGGACGATGAGCTTGGCCTTGTCGTGCGCCATGGCCGCGACGGCCGTGCGCTCTTCCGCGTTGAGGTCGCTGCCGACGGCGAAGTAGCACTTGCGGTTGTGCGCCATCCTGGACGCGACGAGCTTGGAGCCCTCCAGGCGGCCCAGGTGGTAGAGGGTCGTGCCCCATCCGAGGCCCAATGCCTCCGCGATGGCGCTGGGGTGTGCTCCGGGGTTCGCGCGGATGTGCTCGTACACGCCGTTCCTGGCCTTGTTGTCCAGCATCTGGCTGGGCGCGAGGCGCGTGTAAAGGGGCAGGAAGAGGAGGGCGCCAAAGCGCTTGAGGAGCGCGAAGAGCGTGATGGCGCCGCCAGTGGAGCTTGCGACGATGGCGGTTTCCTTGGGGTGCTTGGCCATGAAGCCCAGCGAACTTCGGCCAAAGAGCGCGAAGGCGGAGGCGACCTCGGAGGCAGCCGCGGCGATGGCGGCGAGCGTCGCCGTCGCGACGGCGCCGATGCTGGAAGCGAGGTCAGCGAGGGCGGAGCCGGCTGATGCAGCAGCGCCGCCGACGGCGGAAGCGCTGGCCGCCAAGCCCTCGCGCGCGGAGGCGGCCGCTGCGGCGAGTGTTGACGCGTAGGAGTCGGTGGGGGGGAGCTGCGCGTCGGGCGCTTGTGCTGCCGCCACTGGCAACAGAAGGACCAGGACGACCAGGATCCCCGCGGTTCGAGCCATACTCAAGCCTCTGACCCGAGAGGCCTCTGGGCCGACCATAATCATTGTGGATGAGGCCTTTGAATAAGGAATGAACGCCGGCCTCCCACTAGAGAAGCCGTCATGGTGACGGTATGGGTGCGGCTGGAACGTCATGCGGATGCTTCGATGGCGGTCAGCCATGCCGGTTGTGGTATGGCACTTAGCCGACTTCGCGTGACGCGCCCTCGAGCTTCATGGACAAGTCGCCGTAGAGTTCCAGCTGCGGGCGCAACTGCTTGAGCGCGTTGTGGCGCTGCGAGTCCATGCCCTCCCCCTCCTCCAACCCACGCTGCACGCGATCGACCTCGGCAGCCTTCGCGCGCACAAGCTGAAGGAGCGCGAGGACCTCTTGGCGGGTGAGTTCGATGCTCGTGATCCCTTTCATCCTCGTTCACTCATCCGACCACTCGAAAGCCTGCCTTGATGAAATCCGCATCGTAGCTGAATGCCGTGTCGATGCGGTGGTGTTCCATGACGGCGAAGGAGAGACAATCCGAGAGATCGACTCCCCAGCCCGTCCGCGTGCGCAGGAGCGTGAGCGCGGCTTCGCGATGCGGCTCAGATTCGAGAACCTTGAGGCTGGGGCTTCCGAGGAGTTTGGTGAGCTCGCCAGCCGCAGCCTCTTGGGTGTAGTGGCTCGCGAGCCCATCAGCAAGCTCGACGAGCGTGTGCCAGCCGGTCACCAACGCCTTGCCTGGACCCGTCCGCGTCCGAAGGGTCTCCTTTGCGGACTTGTGGTTGTCTTCGCGTCGATCGTAGAGAGCGATCCACGCGCTCGTGTCCACATACGTCTTCATGGGCGCTTGCCTCGCGTGCGCCAATCCTTCTGCGTTGACCAGTCGCCAGGCGATGAGTCGCCGTGTCCGACAAAATCGAAGAGCGGGTCCTGCCGTGGATCCTCTTGTGCACGCACGTACGCAGCGATCGCGTCTTCGGCGACCGCCTTCAATGGTCGGCCCTGTCGCTTCGCCGCGCGGACGAGTGCGTCGTACACGCCCAATGGCAATTCTGCTTGGACATGCTTCACTTCCATGCAACCATGGAGGTGCCACATGCAAATCAACGTTGGGGTTCCCTGATGCCGTGGCGCGCTTGGGGGACTCACCACCCCAAGTTGGTCGCGCATTGTGAATTCTCAAGTACGTGGACGCGTGGTCCTCGTTTGACGCGATGAAGATGAAACAACGCAGAGAGGGGACTTGCGTCTCCCGGTGACCTGGACTGTGCGCGCCGAGCGTCATTCACTTCTTTGAACTCACTCCTCAGGATTCATCGCTCGTCGTCCCCGCACTGTCGTGCTGTTCGCGACGGCGACGCCCGCGAGGATGAGGACACCAGCCAACGCGACGCGCCACGAGAGCCGCTCGCCAAGTAGCCACGCCGCGCCAAGCACTCCGACGAGGGGCTGGAGGTACACGAACGACGCGACGCGGCTGGCAGTCGCGTGCCTCAGCGCCCACGCGTTGAGACCGTACGTGAGCACCGTGCCGAAGACGAGGGCGTACGCGAAGCCAAGCCACGCAGCGGCGGGGAGGGCGTTCCACTGCGTGCTCGCGAGTTGCGGCAGAGCGACGAGGGCCATCTCGATGGTGCCGAAGACGAAGACCCACGCGATGAGCGTGAGAGCGTCGTAGCGCTGCAGCGTGGGCCGCGAGAGCACGAGGTACGTCGAGTATGAGACCGAGTTCACGAGCACGAGCACGTCACCAATGATCGCACCGTGCCCGCCGCCGCTTCCGATGACGAGGACCGCGACGCCAGCGAAGCTCACGGCGAGCCCGGCGACCTTCATCCCTTGGAGTCGCTCGTGCTTGGTGAGCACGGCGATGAGGAGCGTGAAGGCGGGGATCGTCGCGATGAGTAGGATCGCGTCGGTCGCGGTAGTGAGGCGCAGCCCCGTGAGGTACAAGCTCTGGTTGAGCGCGACGCCGATCAGAGCGAAGAACGCGAAGAGCCCAAGGTCCCTTATCGGTGGCAACTTGGAGCGCACGAGGATGCGCTCCAGCGTCATGAGCACGATCGCGGCTGCGAGCACGCGGCAGAATGCGAGTGCGAGGGGCGGCACGAAGGGAAGCACCTCCTTGCCCGCTACCGCGAGGCCGCCGAAGAACACCTGGACCGCGATGAGCGTCCAGATGACGCTGCGATCCGTGGGCCCGCTCACGAGGCGGCGAGCCGTGACGTGACGTTAAGCTTTCCGCGGTCGAAGCCTTCATTCGCCCGCTCCCCGCTCGCGCCGGTCATGCTCCTGGGAGCCCACGTCAGCATCACGGGCGGCGTCGAGAACGCGCCGCCGCGAGCCAAGGAACTCGGCTGCGACGTGATGCAGATCTTCTCCAAGAACCAGATGCAGTGGAAGTGCTCGCCCTTGAAGGCCGAGTCGATCGACGGCTTCAAGAAGGGCGTGGAGGCCGCCAAGCTCGGCCCCACGCTCGTGCACTGCAGCTATCTCCTCAATTGTGGCAGCGTGGACGACGACCTCTGGGTGAAGTCGTGGCAAGGGCTCCAACTCGAGATCGAGCGCGCGGACCAACTTGGCATCCCGTTCGTCACGTTCCATCCTGGCAGCCCCAAGGAGAAGGGTCCGGAGTGGGGGTGCAAACGCGTGGGCGAGGCCGTGGCGAAGGCGCTCGAAGCCACGAGGGGCACTAACCCCATGGTCCTGCTGGAGACGAACGCTGGCCAAGGCGCCGCTGTCGGCCGCACGTTCA
>JBAZZN010000084.1:0-9775 GCA_041658815.1 Thermoplasmatota archaeon | reverse complement strand
ATGGGGATGGGGGGTCAGGGGGGAAGTGCCCGAAAGCCCTTCCCCCCTGCCGGTCCCACGCAGTGGACTTGGGTCCTGACCGTCAGAACGCCCTGTAACGCCCCGCGCGTGGCTCGTACAGGACGCTTGTCTCGAGCATGCGTCGGACATGCGCGTCCAACTTCTTGGACGGAAGCCCAACCAGATCGAAGGCGCGTTCGAGGTCGCTCTGGCAGAACTCGGGCAGGGCGGCGCCAAGCGCCCTTGTGAGGCGGTCCACGCGATCCTTCTCGCTGCTCGAGTGTCGCGTGGCCGCCGCGGCGGACGCGTAGGGATCATCGTGGCGCGTGGGCGGCGGCGCTTGGGGAAGGAGCGACGAGGCGAACTCGTCCTCGCGGTGGGCAAGCTTCGCGTTCAGGAGGCCAGTGGCGTGGCGACCCTCTTCCAGGTCGGCGCCGGTCCAGTACGTTCGCGCCTCGCCTAGCTCGATGGAGCGCCCGCAGGCGCCGCACTGCGCGGTCTTGCGGCCGGCCTCCACGAGGCGGGCGCGGCGGCAGCTGGTGCAAGCGATAAGGCTGAACATCGAGCACTGATGCAAAGCGCCTCACATCCACCTTCAGGTGGGCGGGCTGAAAGTTGTGCGCGTGCGACTACGCTCGCACCCGGACGTGCACCGAATCGATGTCCACGCTGTCGATGGCGTCCACGCCAACCGTGCGGATGGGAACCCGCCGTCCCTTGTCCTCGACGACCAGGAACTTGACCCGGTCATGGGTGTAGAGCCCCACATCGACGATCTCCCCCAGGAAGCCGCCGTGGCCGTCCAGCACACTCTTGCCTAGTACCATTTCCGGAGCGATGGGTTGCATCGGAACGACCCACCCTACTGGGGCGCTTCCAATGGAAAAGGATGGCGCCTTACTTCTTCCCGTGGTACAACTCGCTGACGCGGTTCCAGTCCACGACGTCCCACCAAGCGTTCAGGTAGTCCGCGCGCTTGTTCTGGTACTTCAGGTAGTACGCGTGCTCCCACACGTCCACGCCGAGGATGGGTGTGCCCACGACGTCCACGACGCCCTTCATGAGGGGGTTGTCCTGGTTGGGCGTGCTCGTGACCTTGAGGTGACCGTCCGCCGTCTTCACTACCCACGCCCAGCCGCTGCCGAAGCGTTTGATGCCGGCGTCGTTCACGGCGGCCTTCATCTTGTCCATGCCGCCGAGGTCCTTGTCGATGGCCGTGGCGAGGTCGGGGCTCGCGCTGCCGTTCTTGCCCTTGGGCGCCATGAGCGTCCAGAAGAGGCTGTGGTTGTAGTGGCCGCCGCCGTTGTTGCGTACGGCCATGCGGATGTCCTGGGGCACTTCGCCGATCCTGGCGCATACCACGTCTGGCGACAACTGGAGCCAGTCGGTCTTGCCATCGAGGGCCTTGTTCAGGTTATCGACGTACGCCTTGTGGTGGCGGTCGTGGTGGATCTCCATCGTCATCTTGTCGATCGCTGGCTCAAGCGCGTCAGGCGCGTACGCCAAGCTCGGTAGGGTGAACATGTGCGGTTCCTCGGTCGCGATGAAGCGGCTTGGGCGGTAAGTGGCTTGCGCCAACGTGTGTCGTATTATCGCCGCCGAATGAACGCCACCGCCGCGAGCATGACGAGCACGCCCCACAGCGGCTCTGGAACTGCCCTCGTTCCCGGGGGCCCAGTCCCGGCGGCGGGCGCCACGCTGCCCAACGCGACGCTCCCATCGATGGGGACGTCCGCGGCGAAACCATAGAGGCGAGCGCGGTACGCCCCGCTCACTGGTGGAGTGTAGTGCGCCTCATAGACGCCAGTCAGGTTCTCGACGGGCCTCAGCGCAAGCAGCGTACGGTTCTTGCCCTGCGAGACTTCGAGCTTCAGCATGTCCTGCGCGTCGGCCATGGGGATCCCCAACGCGAGCACGCGCGGGTCCATCGCGTGGATGGTGTGGTTCACGTTGTCCTCGTTCACCCAAGTGACGTTGGTTCCGGGAGCGATGGTGATCTCGGAGGGGTCGTACATGAATCCGTGGACGCGCACGATCAAGTTCTCGTTCGACACTTCGGCTCCACGCTGCACCGTCACGTTGCCCGTCATGAACGGGTGGGGGTGGCAGTGATACCGGAGCACGATGCCCGCCCACGATTCGTCGAACGTGATCGATGTGGTCCCACCTGGCTCCATGTTGGGTTCGATCACGGCCCCGGGGGCATCCTCTGAGACGCGCGCGAGGCTGACTCGCAGCGTCCCATCAAGTCCTGCGGTGGGAGTGGCGCCGTCCCAAGCCACGCGCGCGATCACGTGACCGAAGTCGAGCGCGTCGGGCGGCAGGACGATGGCTCCACCGCTCCCGCCGGCCCCGTGGGCTTGCGCCACGGGGGCAAGGAGTACGAGCGCGAGGAACAGCTCATGCCGCACGGGGCGCCACCTCCCGGCAGAATAGGAGCCACGTCGATGTGCCCAACCCGCTCTCCTTGAGCCGCAATTCCCACAGGCCCGCCATGAACGTGCTGGCTACGCCTGCGTACGTTCCGTTCGCGACGAGCGTCGGGTTCGTGTTGTTGTACCCGTAATGGCCGTGCAGTGGCATGTACGTGCGGATCGTGAGGGTGAGGTTGTCATCGACGACCGCGCGACCATCGCCGGTGACCCGGAAAGCGCGCACCGTCAGGTTGCTCTCCCCCAGGGCCATCGTCACGTTCGTGGCGGGCGCGTCAACGATCAGGAGTTCGCGGGTTTGGTCGGTCGCGTTGATGAGGCGCGCGTGGAGCATGGATGGCCCCGCTTCGGCCGCGCGGGCGTTGAAGACGATGATGCGGACCGCTTCGCCTGGCGCGGCGTGCAAGCGCCACGAGGCGTTCGTTCCGGGTCCGAGCGCGGTCTCGGGGCAGGCAATGGAGTCTTCGGGGGGCGCGGCGACGAGGGCGCACGCGACGCGGATCGGTAGCGCCGAGGCGAGGCGCACTTCTGCGTCCACGAGACCGTCCGTGGCGCGCGTGAGGTTCATGATGCTCGCCTCGACGCCTGGCGCATCCACCGTCTCGATGATGAGGCGTGGGGGGGCGATCTCGGGCTTCGCAGTGGGAACGAGGCAACCCGACACGAGCGCCATCACGACCATCGCGAGCGCGAGGGGCTTCACGATGGGGTCACCACCACGTCGGCCACGGTCCAGCTTGGGCCCGGCATGCTGATGGCCGGAAGACGCGTGAGCGAGAGCGTCGGCAAGTTCAGCTCGTAGATGTACGCCTCGCGAGCGCTGGAGGATGAGCGCACTGCGTACCACGTCTGCGCGCCCGCCAGGGGCGCCATCCATGCGCCCCCCTCCTTTGGGCCGCCACTGTCGAACTTCTTCGTGACGGCGCCAGTCGAAGCGTCGAGGAGGACGAGGAAGGATGCGCTCGCTCCGCTTTCAGAGAGGATGAAAGCGCTGTCATCGGGTGTGACGTGCGCGTCGGCGACCGCCCCACTGCCCACGGTGATGACGCTGCCCACGGAGCCGCCGTACGACGAGGTCGTGACGAGGGCGGCGCCGCCGCTCCCCACGCCAACGACGCAGGTGGGACCGTGAGACCGGCACGCGAGTTGCTCTGGACTGGCGGGAAGCGCGGCCGTCGAGAGCACTACCATGGAGGAGCCCAGCACGAAGGAGAGCGTGCGCGTGTCGTAATTGGCGACCACCACGATGCCGGTCGCTTCGTTGTACGCGACCGCGTGCGCACCCGCGCCAGTGACGACGACGCCGCCACTGGTCGGGACATCCCCCGTGAGGTCGATCCTTCCCACGGTCCCTTCGCCAAGGTTGGTCTTCCAAGCATAGTGGCCGTCGGCGCTGAACGCAAAGCGCCCCATGCCTGAGCCTTGCGCGCCGCCGAGTGGAGAAGTCGTCTGCACCGTGCCGCTTGCCCCATCCGGCGTGACCCAGCCGACGCGCTCGGAGCTATCGAGCACGACCCACGCGCGTTCCCTCGTGGGCTCCAGGAAGACGTGGCTGGCACCCCGCATCGGGAAACTCACGCGGTGCGTGACCGAACCAGTGGCGAGGTCAACCGTCTCGACGATGACCGAATTGAAGTCGAGCGCGTCCTCGCTCACGAAAGCGGTCGTCGCGCCGGCAGCGACCTCCGTGGGGCTTCCGGCAAGGGCGATGGACGAGCTTTCGGTCCCTTCTGGCAGGTCGATCACCCGCAGCACGCCAGCCCCCCCGCCCGCGTCCGTGAGGAGCACGAAGGCGCGAGCGGCAGAGGCTTGGTACGCGGCCGTGGCGCTTCCCGTGCCGCCTTCGGGGTCGGTCACTGTGAGGATCACCTGGACGCTCGCGTGCGTGGCGAGACGCGTTTGCACGCTAACACCAGAGAAAGACTGTTCGCCCACGAGCCAAGCAAAGGAGAGCGCCTCGCCCTCGGGATCGTGGCTGGCCTGCGCGTTGAGCACAAGGACGTTGTCCGTGAGCGTGCCCCCGAAGGCCGCCTGCGGCGGAAGGTTCGGCCGCGCACTCACGCTGATCGTGACGCCCTCGCTCGCTTCGGCCTCGCCTGATCTGACGACGAGGCGCGCCGTCTGTTCGCCGACCGCGACGTACGTGTGGACGAACGTCGCGTTCTCGAGTGCCCCAGTGCCGTTGAGGCCCTCCGTGCCGTCACCAAAGTCAAGGTCCCACGAGAGGGGGGGCTCGCCGCGGCAAGCCGCCGTGAAGGTGACGTTGAGCGGGGTCGTGCCTGACTCGTTCTGGGCCGCGAGGCTTGCGAGTGGTGGCGGCAGCTGGGGGCGCACGGTGACGTTGATGCTCGTCTCGTTGGAGTGCCCCGCGGAGTCGCGCGCGAGGAGGCGCACGACGTGCTCGCCCGCTTGCGCGAACGTGTGGTCCGCACGTTGGTCGGCGGCAGGCGTCGAGCCGTTGAGGATCGCCCCGTCCCCGAATTCCAATGACCACGAGACAAGGTCGTCGTCGCTGTCGGAGACGTCGAAGCGGGCCTGCACGCTGAGCGGGGCTGCCCCCGTCGCCGGCTCGACTGCGAGCCCCACACGTGGTGGGACTCCTTCGGGGGCCCTTATCGTGAGCACGACGGAAGCGGAGTCGCCCGCATTCCCCTCCTGCGCGGTCAGACGGGCCTCGTGTGCCCCAAGCGCGTGATAGGAGTGCGTGACTCGAAGCGAATCGGCGTTGCCTCTTCCTTCTCGGGGTGGCGAGCCGTCGCCAAAGTCGAGGGCCCACGAGGAGGCGCCGAGGGTGGAATGGACGGAGACGAAGAGCGCGACCTCCAGGGGCGCGGTGCCTTCCAATGGGCTTGCACTCAGGTTCGCGTCCACACGCGTCTGTGGGGCCAGGACGCGCACGATGGCGGTCGCGTTCGTCGCTTCGGAGGCGACCAGCCTAGCGACGTGTTCGCCCGCCGAGACGTACTCGTGCACGATGCTATCAGGCCCTTTTCCGGTGGTGACGTTCCCGTCCCCGAAGTCCAGGCTCCAACTCGCGCCCGATGCCGCTTCCACGTGGAACGTCACGACGAGCGGGGCTTCGCCTTCCTCCGGTGTCGCGTCGATGGTCGCCCTCGCGCTTGGCGCTGCAGGCGTGGGCGCTTGAGTGGGTTTGGCGGTCGGGGGTGGGGTCGGCGTGGGCACGGTCGCGCTTGGTGTGGTGGTCGTTGGCGTCAGCGTGGCGGTGGAAGATGTCGGCGTGGAGGCGGTCTCGCTTGGCGGGGTCGGCTCGGTGGAAGCGCGATCGAGCGAGGAAGGGGACGGGGTGCTTGGCCCACTCGGCGCGCTCATGCATCCTGACGCGGCCAAGAGGAGGAGCGTGAGGACGAGCGCTGTGGGGGTGCGTGAGCGCGGCATGGGGAAGGAGCCTCCAAACGCCGAGGGCGTTTTTACGATAATCGAACACGAAGTGGGGGAACACCCATTTAACACTTATCGAACCCGTGTTGAATCGAGCGCCCATGATACCACGGTGTCGAGCGAGAATCTATGATGTTCCTGTGTATCCTGCTGCTGAGCATCATGACGACCGCCCGCCGGCTCCTACCCCTCGCCCTCCTTACCATTGCCTTCACGTCCTCGCTGGTCACCCCCAGCGCGGCCGCCATGAGCCCGTTCAAGTGCGGCAGCACGTACACCATCGTCGTGGGCGACGACGGGATGGGCATCGCCATGAGCGTGACCTACATCCACATGGTCAGCGTCCCAGCATCGCTACGCTCCTTCGACATCGTCGCCGTTGACTCATCCGGCATGACGGAGACGACGCACTACCCAGGGCCAGGCGGCGAACTCGCCTTCACGAACTGGCATGCAGCGCACGAGACCGAATTCCAGCTCTATTCCCACTTGTCGCACATGAAGATCGACCTCACGCTGAAGAACTGCGCGTGGGGGTAGCGACAGGCCCCTGATCCTCGTCATACCACGTTGACCATCGCGGTGGTGCTCGCGCTCGCGCCGGCGAGGTCAACGGCCGTGAACCCGAGCGTGCGGTCGCCGCGGATCGAGCTGAAGGGCACGGCGAGAAGCGCGCTCCAAGTGCTATCCGCGGCTGCGGCGTCGCCGTGCGTGCCGTCATCGCGAAGCGCGGCCCACGATGGGCCGTCCACGCCAGTCGTGTTCGCGAAGACGTAGCGCACCATCTTGCGGCCATCCGGGTGCGTCACGGCCACGGTCGCGAGGACCTGGCCGGGCGCCGTAATCGTGGAGTTGACGCCCCCGTTGAGCGTCGCTTCCAACGTGAAGCCGGCCGGCGTCAGCGCGGCGGCGTTGGAACGGAAGTAGATCGCCGCGGTGGCAAGGACCTCGCTGCGGTCCACGTGCACGAGCGTCACCTCGGCTTGGCCTGGCGGGAGCGGCTCAGAGAGTGGGATGACGAGCGCATTCCCGACGCTCCACCTCGCGCCCACGGGGCCCGCGGCCGTCTGTAGCGCGCGCGTGCCATTCACTGTGACGAGGACGTTGAGTTGGCCCTCGTCGAGGGACGACCCGCCCGCGTGCAGGAGCGTGATAGCGGTGCTGTTCCCCGTGGCGGTCATGGCAAGACGAATGGCCATCTCGGGCGTTCCGGCTTGAGTGAGCTGGAGCGCGGCGGCGCCGACGAGTGCGACGGTGACGCCGATGAGGAGGACCGTGCCGACGATATCAGAGACCGCTGCGTCCCGTCCGCCAGTCTTGTGTTGCATCGTGGTCCCTCACCGGATGCTGACGTCGGCGAGTCCGTATGTGATGGAGAGGCGGATGTCCTGCATGTCAGTGCGTGGTCCCTCTATCACCACGTTGACTTGACCACCACCAGCCGCTGTGGAGCAATCCACGGGAACGCACGCGATGGAGTAGTCAGAGCTGGACTGACCCGGGAGTGGGCTTGCGCGGCTGGCCACGAGACCAGCCTGCACGAAGCGCGCGTCGAGCCACGTCTTCCACGCCGCCGGGTGGGACGTGTCGAACGTCCACGTCGCGCGCGCCGCATTGGGCTCCTGCTCGACCTCACTCGCAGATGGGCCGGGCACGACGTCCACATGGACGTCGGCGCTGTCCGCGGACGCGCTCGCGGCGCTGCCGCGCAGGCCCGGGAGCGCGAGCGCGATGCGGTACTCCGTGGGCGTCGCTGGGTCGAGTTGGAGCGGGGGCCCCGCGAGGATGACGGCACTTTGGCCTTGCACGCGCAGCACCCCGCCCATCTCGATGGCATAGCCGAAGGGGGGCGAGTAGAGCGTGGTGGCGTGGAACGTGAGGCAACCGTTCGAGCCGCCCGCAAGGTCAGTCACGATCTGGCCGCTGCCCAACGTGTGCAGCACGCTGGCTCTCGTGCACGCGGGCGCGAAGGCCACGGTGCCAGCGGGCGCGACGGGACCGGCGCTCCCAAGGAACGGTAGTGATATCTTTTCTGGTGGCGGGGGTGCTGGGATCGTCCCCGTGACGGGCGCCCCAGTCGAGATGCCACCCGCGATGGAGCGCCCCAAGTCCTGGAAAGCCGTGGAGACCCTTTCGTCCCACGCGTGTTCGGCCTGCTCACCGTACACGGGGATGTTCCCCCGGACCGTGTGCGCGTACACGGTGACGGCGACAGCGAGCATCAGGATGATGCCGATCGCGCCCGCGAGCGCGCGCTCGTCACCGGCAAGAGCCGCCTTCCGAGCCGTCAGTCGCTTCGGGATCATGCGTTGCACCGGGGCGCACTTCGCCCATCAGGGCTTCTTGTTTCTCGAACGCTCGCCTCAGGGCGAGAAACCGATGGTCCCGGTCACGTCCAGCGAGAAGTGCTGGGTGTCCAAGAACTGGGCCTGGCCCAAGCCGTGGTCCACGATGGAGTACGTCTTGGCGCCATCCGCGTTGACCGTGACGCCGGTGCTCGCGACGTTTGGCAGCACGAAGGAGCGCAAGTTGCCAGTCTGGCCCGTCTGCTGCATCGTGACGCTGATGCCCTGATCCAGCGCCATGCTGCGCTGCGCGTTCAGGTGGAGCGTCACGGGCTCCGAGTCGAGGACGATGACGTTGCCCAGCAAGTCGGGGTACGTGATGTTGATCGTTCCCGAGATGTCTCCTTCCGCACGGCTGCCGGGCCCCGAGCCGCTGGGCTGATAGAGCCTGCCCGCGGCCGTGAGCTGGCAGTGGAACGTGGCGTCGGGAACAAGCAAGCTACTCCCGTGGTGCGTCGCGTCGCAATCGAATGCCACGCTGGCGCCGACACTCGTCGCGTTCGGGCCGCTCGTCGCCGGGCTTGTGAGACCAGCGGGGCACGAGACGATCCCGCCATTGTCAGCGTCGATGAGGCGACCCTGCGGCGAGTAGAAGTTGTTCGTGTTCGCTGGGCCAAGCTGCGTGATGACCGGCCCCGTCACGAAATCGACCCGGTAGTAGCAGGGGGGGACATCGACGTCCAGCGTGTGCGTGCCAGGGCCGAACGTCGCGGTCTGGGACTGATAGACCACCTGCTGGTCCGCGTTCGATTGTGAGAACGTTGGCGTGGGGGCGCGGTAGCTGACGAGCGTGACCTGGAAGTCAGTGCAACCTGGGATGAGCGTGAACTGCGCTTGCACGTGCTCTCCCTGCGCGAGCTGGTTGCGAAGGCCCGTGAGCGTGGTGGCGCCATTCGCGAGGAACTGTCGCGAAGCGATCGATGCCGTTCCGTTCGCGCAAGCGGACGAGGGTCCAGTGGGCGTGGCATTCGCCGGGACGACTGGCGTGGGCGAGCTTGGCACCACTGGCGCCAGTGGCGCCAGGGGTGCCGGGGGTACCAGGGGCGCAGCCTGAGGCGTAGGCACTGTGGGAGGCACGGGCGCGTTCACTATGCCGAGCGCGAGGGGCGCGCTGACGCGATTGCCATCGAGGTCCACCGCATAGAGCGTGACGCTTCCCCCATCAGGCCACGCGAACGTCGGGACCTGAAGCAGGCTGCCGTACACGCCGTCAGAGGCGACCCGGTCGCCTCCCGTCCCGTCATCGGCCAGTTGCACCCAAGCGGGGCCGCCGATGCCCGAGAGGTCCGCGTACGCGTAACGCAGGAACTTGCGCCCGTCGGGGTGATCGATGGTGGCGTCGAGCCTGAACGGCGAGGAAGGCGGTAGCGTCGTGGGCATCGTCGAGCCATTGACCGCAGCTATCAGGGTGAAGCCGATCAGGCTGGTGGCCGTGGGTGGGGGGGCTGGGACGTTGAGGTGCGCCGTCGCGATGGTCTCGCCGCGCAGGTCGTCAACGATGCCGACGTTCACGTTCGATGACGATGGAATGGGCGCGGAGAGGACCAAGTCGAGCACCTCGCCAGGCCGCCAAGTCGCGCCAGAGGCACCCAAGGGCCC
>JBAZZN010000083.1:0-9895 GCA_041658815.1 Thermoplasmatota archaeon | reverse complement strand
GCTCGATGTCGCGGGGCTCGTGCCCGACGCGCACGCGGGCAAGGGGCGCGGTAACCAGTTCCTTGATGACCTGCGCCCCGCGGACGCGCTCATCCACGTGGTGGACGCGAGCGGCGGCACTGACGCAGAGGGAAACCCCGGCGCGACCCACGCGCACGACCCACTCCTCGACGTGGCCTTCCTTGAGAAGGAGATCGACTGGTGGATCGCGGGCATTCTGGGCAAGGGTTGGGACCGCATCGCCCGCGGGATGACCGCCGCTGGCGGCCAGAAGCTCGAGGTAGTGATCACCGAGAAAGTGACTGGCCTTGGCATCACGGAGACACAAGTCAAGCAGACGCTGTTGCACGTGGGACTCGGTTCGCCCGTTCACTGGGGCGAGGAGGAGTTCTACGCGCTTGGCCGAGAGCTACGCAAGATGAGCAAGCCCATCGTGCTCGCGCTCAACAAGGCTGACCTCGCGACGAGCGAGACCCTCACGAAGCTGCAGAAGCTCGGCATGCCCGCCATCCCCACGAGCGCGAGCAGCGAGCTGGCGCTGCGCAAGGCCGCAGACGCGGGCATCCTGCGCTACGAGCCGGGGGACGCCGACTTCAGCGTCATCGATGATAGCAAGCTCAACGCCGCGCAGAAGAAGGGCCTCGACCACATCCGCGATCACGTCATGAAGCCCTTCGGCGGCACGGGCGTGCAGCAGCTCCTCGAAGAGGTCGTGTACAAGCACCTCGACCGCATCGTCGCGTTCCCCGTGGAGGACGAGACGCACGCGACGGACAAGGACGGCCGCGTTCTGCCCGACGCGCACCTCCTGAAGCGCGGCGCCACCGCCAAGGAGCTTGCGTTCAAGGTCCACACGGACCTGGGGAAGCACTTCATCCGCGCGATGGACGCCAAGAAGAAACGCGTCGTCGGAGCGGACCACGCGCTGGAGACGGGGGACGTGATCCGGATCGTTGCGGCCAAGTGAATTCCGGCCGCCGGACGCCCGCCTGCCCACTCGCATGTGGTTGCGCATCGTGCGTTCCGCGCCCATCCATGTGGGAGCGAGCCAATATGTGGACGGACGACCAAGCGTGGGTCCTTGTTCTTATGGCCGAGCCATCCCCGCGCCGGCGCTTCTTGATCGTTGATGATTCCGACGACATCCGCTGGGTCCTCGTTCGACTCGTCCAACGGGGAGTGCCGCATGCCCGAGTGCAGGACGCGCCTGACGCTTCCGCCGCGCTCGATGCGCTCCACGATGCCGGTGATGGGGACGGCCTCACCGTGATCAGCGACTATGACATGGGCCTGGGCGCGACTGGCGTCGAACTGCTCGCCGAGGTCGCGCGGCGGCATCCGCGTGCGAAACGCGTCCTCTTCACTGGTCACGCGCTTTCGGACATCGGGCCCGTCGCGTCGCAGCCAGACCACGTCCTCTCGAAGGACGGAGGACTGTTGGTGCTCCGCAAGTTCCTTGCCGAAGCCTGAGTTCCTCGTTCGTTCGCTTCGCACCTCGCACCAGAACGACTCTCTGGGCGATGTGGGAGAGGCGGGCGTCGTGATGGCACGCGTCGTGCACGGCACTGGCGATTCGACGTTCGACCTCGCGTTGGGCGGCGGCCTGCCGCACGGCCTTCTCCTTCTCTTGGGCGAGGAAGGCGCTGGCGCGATCGAGTTCGCGGAGGGCCTGCTTCGCGCGGCGGTCACGAGCCACCAGGGTGGGCGAGCGCTCCACGTGAGCGCGCTTCGCTCGTGCGAGCGAGCGCGAGCACAGTTGTCCGAGTTCTTCGAGGACGAGAAGCTCGCGGCCTCGGTCGATTATGTTCACGTTCCCCAAGGTCCGCTCGATTTTCCCGCTGGCATCGCCGACTGGGGCAGCGCGCGCGTCGTCGTCATCGAGACGGCGGCTTCCATCGCGCCAAGTTGCCCGCGCGGCGACGTGGCAGCGCTTGGCGTGGCGCTCGCGGACCTCGCGGCCAGATCGCACGCGCTCGTCGTGCTCGTTTGCGGCAAGGGAACCCTCTCGCCAGATGCCCTCGCGCGCCTTGAAGAGACGGCGGACGGAGTGCTCCGCTTCGCCTGGCGGCACGGTGGCACGATGAGCCGCCGCACGATGCAGATGGTGAAGCTGCGGGGCCTCGCGCCGATCCTTGAGGCGGACGAGGTGCCGGTCTTCGAGATCGCGCTGCGGCGTGGTGAGGGCGTCATCGTGTCGCGCGTCACGAACGTCGTTTGATCTTACGACGAGCTTTCTTCCGTCTCCGGGACGTCGCCTCGAGCCTCGATGCCGCGCATGACGCGTAGCGCCTGGGCCTTGAGGTCCGCGTGGACGGTGCGGTATGCGGCGTCGGCGACTTCTCCTTGGTCGTGCGCGGTTTCGAGCGCTTGGAGGGCGGCGACGAGCGCGCGCTTGCGCGCTGCGAGCACTTCGGTGGGCTCGTGCGTGGGGGCGGCGTCGAGTCCGGCGCCTCGGCCGAAACGGCGAGTCACGACGACGCCCACGAGGGCGCCAGCGATGAGGCCGCCCGTGCCAACGAGCGCGGTTCGCGTCCACACATCACCAGCACTTCCGCTATCGGGAGAGGGGGCAACGGGGGTCGTGGTGCTTGTCGTGGCTGGTGGAGGGAGGCTCGTGTCGTTCTTGAGGATGGCTGTGAATGAAAGCGCGTGTGGCAACGGCTTCTCGGGCGTTCCCTGGTAGCCGTGGATGACCAGGCCTGGGTTCTCCGACGTGCTGGGCAACGCGAAGGCCTCCTCGACTGGGCCCTTGAGCGCGAAGCGGTCGGGCAAGTAGAACACGAGGAGCGCGGTGGCTGCGCGCTCGGGCGGTACGTCGGGAATGACGAACGCGAAGCCCTCGGTGGAAAGAACGGGAGTGTTGTGGCGGAACACGAGCGTCTGGTTCCCGGGTTTGGTCGTGTTGAACGTCGCGCGCACGCCGTCCCAAGTGGGCTCGACGGTTCCGCACGAACAGGTGGCGGTCAGGAACTTGGCGCCCGCAGGGAGCGTGAACGTCACGTTGGCGTCGCCGCCATCAGGGACGACGAAGTGGATCGTTTCTTCCACGTTCCAGAACTGGGGCGGCTCGGTGATGTTCGTCGTCGGGATGTCGCCCAGCGCCGCGCGCACTTGATAGGTCTCGTGGAAGAGGGGATCGTTGTTCGAGATGGGCTCCGCGGCGGCGATGGGCGCGACCAGCGCGAGGAGCGCAACGAGTAGGCCTGTGCTCACGCGGGGCTCAAGACCCAACTTTGTCCACCCCCGCGGCTTGGTCCTCGGGAGGAAGGAACTTGCTGCTGCATCCGACCGTGTAAGTGCGGACGTCCCACACGAGAGCATCAGACGGGACTACCGGGCCAGTGGGGAGGCGGGCCCAGAAGTGGCCCGTGAATTGGCTGGGCTTTGGCGCGAGGGGCTCGGGGAGGTTCTCGCGGTACACGGCCCACACTTGAGGAGGCGTCTCGTTGTGCTCGGCGAAACCGCGGATGAGGAAGACCGCGTGGGGGCCAGTCAGGTTCCACTCTTCCACGTGGAGGGTGGATGACGCCTCGTCGTCCGTCCGGCCTGGAACGCGCGTCTCGTTCTCGATGTGCCATCGGCTCACGCCGTCAGATCCTGGACCAGTGACGGTCAGAGTGAGGATGGATTGGCGAAGCGAGCCCGCGTCGCTCCACATGACCGTTCGCGTGGACGCGTTCCCGGGAAGCGGCGTGCCGATGAGGGTGAACTCGCCATCCATGTGGGCAGCGGGGGCCGCAAGGACCTCGTCCACGTGCCGGAAGACGGCGTCCTCCTGGTTCAGGAGCCCGAAGGCAAGAGCAGTGACGCCCAGCCCGACGACGCCGAGGCCTACCAGGACTTGTACGATCGCGTCCATGTGCCGCCTTTGGCGAAGTACCCGCTCCTCATCAACCGGGATATAGATTCCCAATGGTGAGAGCGACCCGAGCACCTTATGCGGTATAACTCGATCGTCGTGCAGGCAACCCGCCGTGAGGATACGCCGCCGACTGTTGCTCTCCATTGTCGTAGCGGCAGTGGCAGCCCTGTCGCTCACGGCCATCGTCGTGGGTTCCTCGCCAGGCACCTTCTTCGATCTCACGGACGCGCACGGCGAAGCCAAACTGGTCCTTGATGCGCCAAGCCCAGCGAAGCTCATTCTCATCGCAGCGATCATCGTGGGCCTCTTCAGCGCCTCGTTCATTCTCCTCATGCGGACGCCGCGCTTCCCACTCGTCGCGTCCCTCCTCCTCATCGTGGCAGTCCAATCGGTCGTCTATGTCTCGTTCTCCTTGTACAGCTTCCACGAGGAGCCCGAGTTCTGCGCTCGCACGTGCCACGTGATGGAGCCACTCGTCCAGACGCTGGAAACGCCAGGCCAGAACCGCATGATGATGGCGCACGCTGAGAACGGGACGGTGCTGTGCCTCGACTGTCACAGTTCGCCCGGGCCCGCCGGCCAAGTGCTCCTCATCAAGACATCACTGCGTCACGTGTGGGTCTCCGCCGTCAGCCGCGACTTCAACGCGTCGAACTTGGGTGGTCCCGACCCGCTCCACACCGTCCCGGACGTGTTCTGCCTCAAATGTCACTCCGCGAACGAGTCGGATCCGCTCCCGCCCACGCACGCGAGCCAGGACAGCAAGTGCGCCCTGTGCCACAACCCGCACGCGAAGGAAGGCGTCGGCACGGACGTGCCAGCCGAGCTCTTCACGCAGGAAGCATGCGTGGGTTGCCACGAGGACGCAGCGAACAGGCTCCAAGACCCACCCACGAAGCACAAGGACGTAGGCTCGGGGGACTGCCGCACGTGCCACGCGGGGCACCACGTGAACCTCACGGAGTACCCCGACGCCATCCCATCGTGCTCTGCCTACGGTTGCCACGACCAGGACCCCGACAACAACGTGTCGCTGGCCGCTATCGAGCACGCCAAGTTCAACACGACCGAGTGCGGCGATTGCCACGGCCTCGCCCACGACCTGAAGGCCCCGCCTCAGGAGGCACTCGCCGCGTCGTGCACCGAGTGCCACGTGAAGGCGGCCCAACCACTGCGCGACTCCCCAACGCGCCACACGCAACTCGTGTCCCAACAGGGATGCGAGTCATGCCACGAGAAGCACGCCGACCCGCCGCCCACCTGCGACAAGGCGGGATGCCACGACCAGGACCCAGCCAACAACATGTCCCTCGTGAGCCTCGAGCACGCCACGTTCGATAGCACCCGCCCCTGCGCGGACTGCCACGGCACCGCGCACGACCTCACGCAGCCGTCTTTCGACGTCATCGCGAGCGAATGCGCCAAATGCCACGCTGAGAACGCGCAGCGCATCCAAAGCTCGCTCACGGCCCACGGCAACATCTCCAACAGCCAACCGGGGTGCGCCCAGTGCCACACGCAGCACGACCCCCCAACGATTCCCGCGTGCACTGACGCAAAGTGCCACGACCAGGACCCAGAGAACCCAGCGTCGCTCATCAGGCGCTCGCACCCCACCTTCGACACGACGCGTGTGTGCAGTGAGTGCCACGGCATCGCGCACGACCTCAAGCCCCCGCCAACGGACGTGCTGCGCAAGTCGTGCACCGAGTGCCACGCGACGCAAGCCCAACCGCTGCGCGACTACCCGTCACGCCACACGAGCATCGCGTTCACGAGCGGGTGCGACGCGTGCCACAGCGGCAAGCACTCGGACCCGCCGCCCGCTTGCGGCAAAGCAGGGTGCCACGACCAGGACCCCAACAACACCGCGTCACTCGCGCGCATCAAGCACTCCTCCTTCGAGAACGGGCGCCCCTGCGCGGACTGCCACGGCATCGCGCACAACCTCACGCGCCCCTCGCTCGAGATCCTCGCGACGGAATGCGCCAAGTGCCACGCGGATGACGCGCAACGCGTCCAAAGCTCCCTCACGAGCCACGGCAACATCGCCAACGGCAAACCTGGGTGCGTGCAATGCCACGTCTCGCACGACCCGCCCAGCATCCCCGCGTGCACGGACGCAAAGTGCCACGGCGCGACTGCGCCCGTCGGCAACATCCCCAACGCCAATCACGCGGCATTCCCCGCGGACACGTGCGGTGGTTGCCACGGCACCTCGCACAACCTGCGCATGCCGTCACCCACGGCTTTGGCGCCAAACTGCGCGAAGTGCCACGTCGCGCAGGCCGCCAAGCTCAACGCCAGCGGCACGGCCCACTTGGACCTCGCGAAGACCAAGGGCTGCGCCACCTGCCACTCGGACCACGTCGAGGGCGGCGGGCCCAAGGCTTGCACGGACGTCGGCTGCCACGACACAGCGGCCAAGGGCCTCGCGCACGTGCCGCACCCCGCCGTTGCGTCCACGCAGTGCAGCGATTGCCACGGCAAGGCGCATGACCTCCACACGCCCACGGCCGAAGCGATAGCGGCCAAATGCGCCACTTGCCACCAGACCAACGCGACCGTGATCCTCGCCTCGAAGACGAAGCACGCTGACATCGCGCGCGACGGCCAGTGTACCGCTTGCCACAAGCAGCACGGCACGCTCCCGCCACCCGCGTGCACTGACGCGGGCTGTCACGACCAGAACGCCAACAACTCCGCATCGCTCGTCAAGAAGGGGCACGTCCCCGCGCCAGGCGGCGGCAAGTGCGCGGACTGCCACGGCACCGCGCACGACGTCAAGAGACCAGCCTTCACGAAGATCCTGCCCTACTGCGCGGATTGTCACTCGGCGACCGCAGCAAAGGTGCGCGGCTCGCCCGCGGCCCACGGCGCCATCGCGCGCGACGCCGGCTGCGGCGGGTGCCACATCACGCACGACGCGCCCAGCGCCGCGGGCGACGCTAAAGCATGCACGAGCAGCGGCTGCCACGACCAGGATCCTGCGAACAACGCTTCGCTCGTGAAGAAGAAGCACGCTGAGATCCCCAATTGCCTCGGTTGCCACGGCGACCCGCACACGCCCAGACAACCAGCCTTCAGCGAGCTGGGCAGCGCGTGCGCGTCATGCCACGCCGAGAACGCCACCAAGATCGCCCAAGAGGGCTTGGGGCACGCGAACGTGGCAGCGGCGGGTTGCCAGAACTGTCACAAGACGCACGCCAGCACGAATGTCCCCGGGGCCGTCCTTGGGTGCCGCGACGCGGGCTGCCACGACACCAACGCGAGCAACCCGGCCTCGCTCGTCGCGCGCAACCACAAGGACTTCGGCAGCGTCCAAACCTGCCAAAAGTGCCACGAGGGACGCCACAACCTCACGATACCCACGTTCGCGGGGCAATGCACGACTTGTCACGCGGGCAAGACGCTGGTTTCCGGCGAGCCTCACACGACGCGCGACCCCCGCGCTCTGGAGCCGGCGTGCTCGTCGTGCCACTCGCTCGAACCGTTGTCCGGGGAGACACGGGAGCGTGCAGACCACGCGTCCGCGACGTGCCCCACTTGCCACAACGCAGCCAACACGACCGGCGTCCCAATGCCCAACTACAGTCCCGCTTCGACAGTGAGCCAACTTAAGTGGCAGCGCGACGTCAACAAGGCAGAGAAGGCGGGATGGGTGGAGCGGGGCAACCACACGTCCGGTGCGGATTGCGCGAAATGCCATCGCTGGCATGATTCCACGACGCCGGCGTACCCACCAGGGGGGTGCGACCCCTCTTGCCACTCGTGGCTGGGCACCATCGATGAGCAGGGGTTCACGTCCGGCTCCGGAGCTGACACGCACTACCCACCCAAGGACCCCAAGTACCCCGCCGATTCTGAAGCAGCCAGGAGCCCCCCGGGCTCAGTCAAGCCCGCTGTTCTCTTGAGCGTGTCCAAGGACTTGGACGGTGACTTCCGCGACCACAAGGGCATCTATGACAAGTGGGGATGCACGGGCTTCTGCCACAACCCAGCGATGACGGTCGAGACGGCGGAAGCTTGGGGGGTCCCCTTAGACAGCAGCAAGCCCAGTGTGGAGCCTCAGGGGCTCCAGCCAGGGACTGAGCACGGGTTCATCAACAAGTGCACGGACTGCCACGGCTTTTCCAACCCCGCGTTCCCACCTCCAGAAGGGCGCGGTGACCTGCACAAGACGCACATCCCGTTCATCCAAGGCGAGAAGCCAGTTGCAGACTTCCGACAGGACGCACCGAAGTCCGCGTGCACGTACTGCCACAACGACGACAAGAGCAAGTCGGGTGACATCCCCGTGTATGGTGGCTGCTACAACTGCCACCTGAGCGGGCATCGCCCCGAGACCTACTACTGGGCGGCAGAGTGACGCCGCATCGACAGCGTGCGCGCGCTAGCGACTTGATATCACGAGTGCGTTTCGAAACAGGGAGCACGAAAGACGCGTGCAGATAGCGATGGTCCGACTGCTCACACGGAAGCGGCTTCGGGCGATTCCTGGGCATGATAACCATCTTGCCCCTTCTTGCATCGCGCCGGGTTGCGTACTTGGCGATTCACGAATGCGAATCATCACCACGCTACTCCCTCTCCTTCTACTCGGGACGTTCCTCACAGCTCCAGTCGCCCAAGCCTCCTATGAGACCTGGTGCACTGTTCCATGGATGATTAACCCCCCATGTTCGACCATCGATAGTCTGCCCATCCAAAAGCCAGCCTACTTCCTGGACACTGTGTCCTACGTTGGAGGGGAAGTGTTGGACGTCATTGATGAAGCCCCAGTGGATGTTCCAGACATCCCAGATACCCCGGATATCCCGGACTTCAGCTCCATCACGCGTGCCCCCATATGCGTCCTCCACATGAACGAAAGACCATGCCCCTCATACCTGGACCCAGTGGACTCTGTGACCTGGCCGTTGCTTGACTGCTTCTGGGACACGACGCAAGGAAGCACGTGCCTGGTTCCCGTTCTCCCAGACAACCTCCCTTCCTTCCCGCACGCGGACAAGACCATCACTGGGCCGGGCTACGTGTACAGTGGCAACGTCCCTATCGGGATCCAACGTATTACGCTCCCGCTTGGCCTCGGCTCCGTCGGGCCAATGACAATCGGGGATGCAGCACTTGGAGCAGGAGTCGAGTCCGTGGGCCTCCAAGCCACAGTGCCGGGAGGAACGACCGGCCCCATCATGGGTCCCGGCCCCGTGCCCTTCGAGCTGTGCAGCGGCGGCTGCCCATACCCGGGCGTCCCCACGGCGCACGCTTCAACGACCGTCGTGGCCTCCTACAGCGTGCTAGGAATGGACGGCGGCGGAACGTACCCCATCCTCGTGTGAGGGCGCGGATCTCAACCCGCACGAGCCTTCAAATGTCAAACTCTTCAATCAGCCGACCGCCGGCAGACGCATGTGCACATCCACATGCGTCGCAGGTGTGGCGCACGTGGGGAACACATGTGGCGCACATGAACACCCACATGCGCCCAGGGCGTGTGCGGGCGCACGTGCTGGTGGCATGATATCGCGCACCGTTGACCCAGAGTGAACACCGACCGCGCGTGCGTGATGGCAGCGCTGCGACTGCAGGCTCGGATGGAACGCTCCCGACCAAGGCTGCGCCTACCGCCACGGAAGCAGCGGTGGAACGACCGCGGCGGGTTTGTCCGAGAAGAAGCAGATAACGGGCGGCTGCTACAACTGTCACCTGAGCGGGCACGACCCCTACCCACGCTACTGGAAGTAGGGCCGGCTTCGTCGATATCAGACCCTTCCCGTCGATATCGCGCGGACGAACCAGTAGTCGCTCGCGCCAAGACTCCAGGAAACCAAGACACCAAGCGGGGAAGCCTGGCAGATCCCGGTTTGGTTGATGCTGCTTGTGGCGTGAGATCGGGTGCTGAACGACCTGCTCGACATCAACGCTGAGACTTGTCTGCTCCACTGTGGCCCCCTGGGTCCTTAAGTACGCGGCCGACGGACGACTCGGACGCCACGTTGACAGCGACACGGATGCGTGAATCCCACTCCCTTA
>JBAZZN010000082.1:0-9921 GCA_041658815.1 Thermoplasmatota archaeon | reverse complement strand
CAGACCCATGAGCTTCCTCGAACTCCTCGACAGAATCCACCACGCCAACCTCACCGGCTACGCGCTCATGCTCGTCATGCTCGCATGCTTCCTCGTGGGCGCCATCGCCACGAGGCTCGCCATCGAGCTCGACGCCAAAGCACTCTGGCGCTTCATCATGAGCCGCAAGCCCACACCGAAACAGGACGACGCACCAGAGGAGGCTGAGCGGTGAGTGAGCATGTTTCGACCTGACATTGCCAGAACGCTCGGTGACCTCCTCCTCGCCCACCTCTACAAGTGTGCAGGCGGCGACGGACGGAACACCGTCCGTATCGACCCCGAACGCGCCGCCGCCCTCCTCGCCGAGGACGGCCGCCCCGCCACGACGGAAGTCCGCGTCCTGCGCGACATGCTGCACGCGCTCGTGGACAACCGCACGCCTGCGTTCCGTGTCACGAAATGCCCCGAGCGACTCGGTAGCTTTCTCGTCCAACCCCGCACGTCCCACGACCGCCCTAAGTCCGCCTCCTGATCAACATGACCCGCTTCCCCATTCTCACCCTCGCCCTCGTCCTCATCGTCCAGGCCATCAGCCCGCAGGCCATCGCGGCCGCCAGTGAGACATGCGTCTCGCAGGGCGTGACGTACAACTGCGTGACCCAACGCGTGGAGACCACGAGCATTCACCCCGCCTACGAGAACGGCTTCCAAGGCGCAACGAACCTCTCGAACTACACGCCGCCCCACGCCGAGTGGCCCAAAGAATTCGCCCCCGGCCGCGCCGTACCCACCGGCGTCCACATCGGTGCCACCTACGAGCGGGAGACAAAACTGTTCGCGCAGGGCAACGCCACCGCGAACTTGACGAACGCCGCCCAGCCGAAGTACGTCGACTTCGTCGGCCGCCAAACGCACGTGGGCGCGATCCACGTCCTCCAGTACCAGGTCAACTTCAGCCCCAAGGACCTGATGAACGGCGCCAGCGATCTCTATTATCGCTCGCCAGTCAAGTGGATCAGCCAGAACTACAGCGAGCACTACGTCAACATCCTCGGCCCCCAAGGCGAACTCGTCGCCGCCGCTCGCTATCTCGAGAACCGCCCCACGATCGATACGAACGACTCGCTCGAACAGAACGCGCGCCTCTACTACCACTTCACGGGCCTCTTCTTCACTGGCACGTTGTACACGATCAACGAGTACATCGTCACGAAAGGCCAGCCCCCACTCGCGCTCGCGGAGCTCGTCGCGTATGTCGCTGAGGGTCAAGACATCGCCGAGGACGGGCGGATCACGACGCGCCTTTTTCCCGGAACGGCCGCGGAGAGCATCTTTCCCGGCACACAAGGGGACCCCTCGAAGCAATTCTTCGAGCTCGGCCACGGTTGGCGCTTCTACACCGGCATGGGAGCTGGCGGCAGCGTCGGGCTCCTCGAAGGCAACGCGACTATGCCCACGCAAGCGATCAACATCCGATACGCCCCGGCTCAAGCGAGCCTCGATGGCGGCGGTGCTCCCAACGCGAACGTCGTGACGGTCACTGTCCCTCTGCGCATGACGACGCCCGTCAACGTCACGGTGGATGTCACGCCCTTCCGCAGCTTTGCGGACCGCAACGCGGGCACGCAAGCCGGTACGAGCGTCTCGTACACGACCACGGTGCCCATCACGGGCACGTTCAGCCACAAGTTCGTCATCGACGCGACCACCTGGAGCGGCTCGACGGGCACGCACTATTACGACATCGTCGTCCGCATGACCCTCACCGCCGCAGGCTGCGCCGAAGCGAGCCAGTGCAACTACGTCATGTACCCCATGAGCGAACTCGCACTCCCCGACGGCAGCAAAAGCTTCCACATCCTCAGCCAAACCGGCTCAGGCAAACAGACCAGCCACGCAGTCTACGCCCAACCTTGGGCCGACGTCGTCGAAGGCAACGAAGCCACACCCGCAAGCGCCGACGGGAGCTTCCACGAGGGAAGCGTCCTCCTCGGGATCGGCATCATCCTCGGGAGCGTCCTCCTTGCCGCTGGCGCCGTCGCACTCGTTGCCCTCACTGCACCCGTGAGCATCCCGCTCCTCCTTGCCGCAGGCGCGGGCCTCGCCGCTTCGGGCACGTTCCTTGGCGTCGTCACGATCCACGCGGGCGCCAACGGGCTCGCTCCCAGCGCGATCTTCAACAAAGAAGTCGGCCAACTGCTCGCCCAATGGGCAGGCTACGCCGTCGCCGCCGCAGGCTGCGCCGGCATGTACTACGCGCCCGGCGCATACAAGATCGCAGCCGGCGCCGCCTGCGCCGCCGGCCTCGTCCTTGGATCACAAGGCGTCGAAGGCCTCCTCGACTTCGTCATCGACATCATCAAGATCGTGAAAGCCGCCGTCGAGATCCTCGGACTCCTCCTCAGCGACCTCGCGAGCTTCCTCGCCGAATTCCTCGGGGCCGCAGCACCATGGGTCCGCGCCGGATTCGTGCTCTTCATCATCCTCACCGCACTCTGGTTCGTCCGCGAGTCCCTCCTCTGGATCCTCAACCTCATGTGGCCCATCGTCCAGCAAATGACGCCCAAAGCACGGAACCACCACCAACGCCTCGAAGCCACCATCGAGGCCGTCAGCATCCCCATCTGGGACTCCATCATGTATTACAAACACTGGCGCACGTACCGCGGCCGCTACTGGCGCCAACGCTTCGGAGGCATGCCCCAATGAAACGCACCAGCCTCCTCGCCATCCTCACCGTTCTCGCACCTTTCCTCGCGCCGGTCGCGCTCGCGCAAGGCTTCGAGCAGCTCGACGCGCACGCGCCTCCCGACGTCGGCGCCAAAGTCGGCATCGGCGGAAGCGGATTGCTCGGATGGCTCGACGAGAACAAGTGGTGGGTCCTCCTCAGCCTCATCCTCTTCGCCGCCATGGTGCTCGCGTACTGGCTCATCAACCAAGACGCGCGCCAACAGCGCCTCCAACGCGACGCACTCGAAAAACTCCGCAGGAGCCTCACGGAGAGCTGCAAAGCCACCCGCGGACCCGCCAAATCAGTCTGGCTCACCGGAAGCCCTCGCGATCCCCCCAGCCGCCTCGGCCGCTACCGTGGACACCACCGCAGCGTCGAAGCCGTCTGGATCGCCTACGCCACCTGGATCCTCGGAAAGACCCAACTGCTTGGCGTCAACCCAGTGGACCTCAACGGCCTCGACGCGCCCGAGGTCCACATCCGAGCCGTCGCCGTCAACCAGACGCGCGGCTTCGGCTTCGCGGTCCCCGACACGCACAACGCGATCCAACGCGAAGCATGGGCCGCGAGCACTCGAACGCGAATCCCAGCAGCGGGAGCGTTCGCGGAAGCTTGGAAAGCGTACTACTCGCGCGCCGTCGACAATGCGCTGGCCTTCTACGACGCTATGAACGCCGCCGAGGATCGTAGCTTCCTCCGCCAAGAAGTCACCCGCACGCCAGACGAGCTCACCGAGACCATCACCGCCCCTGCCCCGAAGATGACTCCGCAGGAGGAGGCAAAGGCCGATGCTTGAGCCCCGACGCATCCTCGCAACGGGACTCATTCTGGCGATGCTCCTCGGGGCCCACGTCGCGAGCGCGCACAACGGCATGGTGCTCCTCGCGCTCGACAGCAGCTCCAACGCGAACGACCTCGAACCCGTGAACGCCTACCGCGACGCCGCGCCCGCCAAGCGCAACAACGCGATGACGTTCAACGGAACGACGAGCTACCTCACACGTACGAGTGGCGGGACAAGCTTCGCGATGAGCAACCAGCGGCTCGCTGTATGCTCGTGGCTCAAGACCGACGACAGCACGCGAAGCTCGACCATCATCCACCAGGACGGCAACTTCTACCTCAACCAGACCGCGACCACCGTCTCGGCGACAGTCTTCTGGGGGCCTGCGGGAAACCCGGTGCCCCTCACGGTCACAAGTCAGGCCGGCGCGCTCGTCTTTGGCGTCTGGCGCCACGTCTGCTTTGTCGTAGACCCTACCGTCGCCGCCGGCACGCAGGCCACATTCACGCTGTGGGTGGACGGCGGCATCAACGCGCAGGACACGCGCATCATTGGAACGAGCACGCTCCAAGGGACCAACAACGCGCTCTACATCGGTGGTCTCCCCGCCGCAAGCAGCCTCAGCCTCGCGTACAAGGGCTGGATCGACGACACGAGCTGGTGCCGAAACGCTGTCACCGACGCGGGCCTCGACGCGCTCCAGAATGCCACGAGCCCCGTCACGACCGTCTGCGGCAGCGGCACGAGTGTGGCGTGGTGGAAGTTCGACGAGATCGTCACCGGCGCACCCAACACCGCGCCCGCCTCGGGCTACATCGATCCCGTGAACGTCACCGGCGAAGCTCCCTACTCTCGTTGGATGCACGTCCGCGGCGACACCGCTACGCTCGAACTCCGCATCGACCTCGACGGCGACGGGACGACCGATCGCGTCGTCACCGGCAACGTGTGGGACGAACGCGTCACCTGGACGAAAGTCGGCTTATTCTTCTTTCACGTCCAGTTCATCGACCAGTATGGCCGCGCCCAGCACAACGAAACCCCCATCCGCATCATCGCCCCCACCGCCAGCGGACTCACACTCAAGCCCGACGACACCGTCGGCGGGAAGCCCCTTACGCGCCTCGTCACCGTCGAAGGAGACCCGCGCGTCATCAACATCAAGGTCGACTATGACGGCGACGGTCTATACGATCGCGATGTCAACAACTCGACCTATGGCGAGCTCCACACGTGGACCGCGCCTGGCACGTACCGTCTCAATGCCGTCGTCACGAACGACGCGAACGTGAGCGCGTACCGCGAGAGCATCATCACCGTCCAGGACGACGACGCGCCCACCGCCACCATCTACCCCGAGCCCGGCACACGCGGCCTCGCGCCCTTCACGCGGTGGATCGTCGTCCGCGGCGACCCCACAGTCCGCACGATCCGCATCGACCACGAAGGCGACGGCACGTGGGACGAGACTGCGAACGCGCGCTCGCACAACGTCGAGCACACGTGGACAAAGCCCGGCATTGCGCGCCTGGTCGTCCAACTCGAGAACGAGCAAGGCACCAACGCCACTTACGACATCCCGCTTCGGATCGAGAACACGCTCGTCCAAGACCCGCTCACGAGCACTCGAGCTTGCGACTTCTGCGACTTCGGTGAGGACGCGCGCACCTGGAACGACCTCGACCCCACCTTCACGCCCCAAGAAGTGTGGAACTGGCTCGTCTTCCTGGCACTCGTCATCGTCGCCGGATTCGTCCTCTACTTTCGCATCATCAACGGAGGAACCTGAACCATGCCAACCACCCCATGCCCAGCCTGCGGCTGGCCCGTCGACTACGAATCCGGCGCCAGCACCATCGGATGCCCAAGCATCACGTGCCGCGTGAGCGAATTCCACCCGCTCCCACGATTCACCCGAAAACCCACGGAGGCCGGCCATGCCTAAGTTCTCGTGGGCCACGCGTCGCCTCCCCACGCGCGATGAGCTCGACGCGCGCAACCCCCGCAAGCGCGCCCTCGTCGCGCTTGGCACGCTTGCGGGCCTCGTGACCCTCGCGGCAAGCTGGTGGGCCAAGAACGGCGCCGAACTCGTCGACGAACTCGTGTTCCGCATCGACACCATCCGCGTGTACTGGAACCTCGTCGCCACCCCAGAAGAAAAGTCGACTTGGACGTGGGTACTCGTCGCCCTCCTCCTCGCCGTTCTCCTCGGCGCCATCCTGTTCCACCGCTTCGTCTGGCGAGCCATCTTCCCCGACCTCGTCAGACTCGATCCGCATGGTCATCCAGGCGGCCGACCTGAACGCGTCGGCCGACTCTTCCGCACGCGCCGATACCAAGACGGCGAGCA
Source organism: Thermoplasmatota archaeon (assembly GCA_041658815.1). Classification (GTDB taxonomy): domain Archaea; phylum Thermoplasmatota; class SW-10-69-26; order JACQPN01; family JAJPHT01; genus JAJPHT01. The sequence continues at coordinate 4,074 of JBAZZN010000082.1, read as the reverse complement.
CGTGCGCTATCGTCTCTATTACAAGCACGGCCACCGCTGGTTCCCCCTCTTCCGCTTCGACCACGTCGATCTCGACACGTCCGCAAAACCCGCGCATCACGGCGTGAGCATCATCCACTGCGGCAGACTCGACCGCGATCCCGCGGGCAACCGCTTCCGGCGCATCGCATCAACCGAATCCTACGGCGCCGCGCCGTTGGAGACGACATTCCGTGAAGAAGAGGTCGTCGAAGACCAACATCGCAAGACCAGTATCGTGGGCCCTGGCCCTGGCATGAATCCTGAGGTCATGCGCCGCAAGTGGGCCGCCGAACCCAGCATGACGCCCGTCCTCGAACAACGAGGACGCGCTCTCCTCGCCCAACCCCAACCGCCCCAGGAAGAGGCGCCATGAAGTGGCCACGAACCCTCGACGAATGGCGAGAGCTCGACGAGCGCGTCAAGCGCGACTTCGGCCAGTGGCAACTTGTGAAGTTCCCGCCGATGCCCGAGGCCCAGCTTGAAGCGTGGCTCATGGCCCAACTCCTCCTCGCCATCTCCCTCCCTCTCCTCGCCACGCCCATCCTCATGCTCATCCTGTACCCGAGCATCCCCATGCGAGGCGCGGGAGCCTACTACGAAATGGGAACAGCCGGCGTCGCCATCGCACTCCTCGCGTGGCACCGCTACAAACACCCCATCGAGAGTACGGAGGAGCCCGAGGTCAGGCTGCCTTGATGACCGTCGTCACGTCCTTCAGGAGCGTGACATAGTCTCGTCCCCCCTCCCGGTCGATTCGGACCACTCCCCCCATATGCATTTTGAAGGTGTGGAACTGGAGGTTCCTTGTCTCGATGTCTTTGTAACGCGCCCCGATGGCGCGGCGCAGGTCCGCCATGCTCATCCGCTTCTCCTCGCGAAGGATCTCGAGGATCGTGAGGCGGAACGCGTGAGCGAGAGCCTCGTGGATCCGTGCCCAGTCGTCGACATCGATCTGCTTTTTCTTGGCCACGATAGCACCTTCAGGTCACTGAATGGATGTTCAAGTGTTAACGCGGGAATACTCTTATAGTCTTCCGAAAACACTCGTGGTCAACCGCGGGCCATCGCGTGGCGAAACGCCCGCTGAGGAGGACTTGAGCCGTTGCCCAGCAAGAAGCCGTACAAAGGTGCCCGGTTGCCACCAGACATCCACGAAATGCTGCAAGAATACCAACGCGGTCGCCAGGTCGAGGTCAACGAGACCGGCGCGCACAAGAAGATGACCGCCGCCGCAGCCGTCCGCGAACTCCTCGAAAAAGAGGACGCTCAACGATCACGCAACCGCGCCGTCCGCAAGAAACCCGAACGTCTCTGAGAACCAGCCTGCGGGCGCGCGTGGCACAGCGTTCATAGAGCGCCGCCATGCGCGCGCCCTCATCCATCTCGTCAACACCCAGGTGAATCAGCGCATGCTCCAGATCCAAGACACACCATGGATTCGCTACGATCGCGCCGCAGGGCGGATCGTTTGCGACCACTGCCACACCGTCCAAGGGCACGGCCGGACCGCTGGCCTCCCCAAGCTCCACGCGCGCCTCCAAGCCTTCGCGCGGGAGCACCGCCACACGTCGGAGGCTCGCGCGTGAACTCTATCTACATCCCGAGCATGCACGGCGGGTCCCGATTCCGGGGCACGAAGAAGGGCAAGTGCCCGTACTGCGGACGACCGCTGAGCCACGGCCTACCCGGAAATCCCGCGAACCGCGTCCAGCTACCTTGCCAGACGCAATGCTTTCCGAGGCCCCGCCGCCAACGGACGATACCGAGTGACAGCAACGAGCTTACGGTCACGAGCGAGTAGTTGTGGACTCATAGGTTCGGACGCGAGTACTACAAACACGTTTGAGTCCACAACGGCACACCGTCGACGTGAGACTTCCCGTCGACCCGCCTTGCCATCTACCTATACCAGCTCGCGGACGCGCTTGAGGAAGCGCGCTTCCTCCTCTGCGTCCGCATGTGCACGTCTGGGAAGCAGGCGGCGCAAGAGATTCATCACGCCAGATCACCACTTGGAGGCGCGCCAAGCCTGCGCCGGATGAACGACGGCGGGGCGTATGCTATCATAATAGCCGTCGCGCTTGCAAGCGCGAGCAAGCGCGCGAACACGAGCCAAGCATCCGTCGTTTCGATGCGAAGCACCGCAGCGAGGAGGGAGAGACCCAGCCACGCGAGGAGGCTCGTGGAGACGAGCGCAACGCGGTAGCGCATTAGGGGGTCCTCCAAGCGCCGGTAGATGGACGCGTAGGCAAGGGTGCCGCCGATCTGGGGCAGCACGAGGAACAAGAGGAGCATCACGAGGGCGAATCCCGTGACTGGGCGCTCATAGGCGACGCGGACGCCAAACCGCGACGCCACGACGCCCTGTGGCGATTGTTGGATGGCGACGAGCGCGAAGACGACGAAGAGAACCGCGTACGCGACGCCCAGGGGTACAGCCAAACTCTTGCCTCGAAAGAGGTAGATGAGGTAGTGGAGGAGCCCCCACAGGGCGATGCACGAGAGGAGGAGCCACGCAAAAACGGATCCGAGCACGATGGTCGGCGTGATGGCTGCTTCTCCCGCGAGGGCCGTGAAGACGCCAAGCAACCCGCCGCTGTTGGCGAAGCCTGCGACGATCGTCAAGCCCGCGAGCGCGTACCACCACACCGTGAACGTGCGCGCCGCCAAGCGTGCCTCGCGAGAGACCGTCTTGCGCGAGACGAGGACTCCCACGAACGCGAAGAATGCGCCCGAGACCACGTCGACGACCGAGGCGGCGAGGAGCGGGAGGTCGGTCACGAGGGGCAATAGCGGGCCCATGCTTTTCGCTTCATCGGTTTGGCGAGGGCGAGCGGGCCTGCGGCACGGCCAGGAGGGGCGATGAGCGCCAGAACTCCGCGACCCGGCCTTTCCCCCACCTTAAGTATGTGCCGGGAGACGTGTGGAAGCGGATGACGAGCGTTTCGCTGCTCGCGTCAGCACTCGTTGGCGTGTTCTCCGCTGCGGTCTACGCTTACGTAGGGATTCGCTTCCTGCGGCGCGACGTGGCGCGCGAAGACCAGTTGCCTGCCACTGCGTTTGCCGTCTCGTGGCACGCGCTTGCCGCCGTCTCGGGTGTTGGCGCGCTGCGCAACTTGGCGGTGGCCGCACTGCCGCCCTCCCACGCGGTGTGGACCGTCGCCGGTCCCGCGTCGCTTTTCTTGGATGTCTTTCTCCTTTGCGTGGGGTTCTGGGGCTTCTTGTACTACGTTGCCTTTCTTATTTCGGGTTGGCGGCGGCTCGCGGTTCCGCTCGGTCTTGCGTACGGGCTCGCGTTCGTCGTAGTCGCTTCGTCCTTGTGGGAGTTGCGTCCCTTCGAGCTGGAGATCACGAAATGGGCTGCAAGCGTCAGGACGGAGGGAGACGCGGCCACGACGCATATCCCCGCACTCTTCGTTCTGCTCCTTGTCGTGCAACTCATCGCCACCGCCGCGTACGCGAGCCTCCTCTTCCGCGTTCGAGAGCGAATGTTGCGATTCCGTATCGCAGTCGTGGCCGTGAGCCTCACAGCATGGTTCGTCTCGCCATTCCTCTCAGGCGTTCTTCCCGCGGGTCTGCGCGAGGATTGGCCTTTGGCGCAGCGCTTCATCGGGCTTGCTGCGGCTCTCGCCATCCTCACGGCTTTCGACCCGCCACAACGCCTGGCGAGCGCGTTCCATCTGAGCGAGCCACCCAAGGGTGACTCCACCCAATTCCACTCGCCACGCGTTGCCCCCACGACTCCGGACGACTGGCATGAGAGAAAGGCTGCGCGCCTGCGCGAAAGAATCTCCGAACTCGTGTGACCCCTATCCAAGCTGAAGGGGCAGGACGGTCATCCGTGTCAGCCTTCCAAGGGCCCAAGCGTCGGGTTGATAAGGTTGAAGCGAAAGAAGTCCAACTGTGATCGATCCGGCAAGAAAGAATAACCAGACAGGGGGGGGGGGAAACTTCGAGGAGGTAGCGCGGCGCGAGATAGCCGGTCGTCTCATGGCGCAGTACCTCGCGCAAGAGATCCTTCGTCTGCCCCCACCCGTCCCACGCGAGCCTCCT
>JBAZZN010000081.1:0-9959 GCA_041658815.1 Thermoplasmatota archaeon | reverse complement strand
GTCGTCATCGACGCCGAGCTCTCACCCCTCCTTGAGCAGTATTTCTCATGGTGGGAGCGCCGCGTCCAGCGCGACTCGACCGGCCGGCCAATTACGACGGCCCTCTGGCTTAGCGAGCACGGTCTTGCGCTCAAGCAAGACGACCTCTACCGCTCGCTCTTCTACGCGGACTGCCAACGCCTCGGCCTGATGACGAAGCTCGACGAGCGCGATCCCATGAGGCGCTGGACGGCGCACTGCCAGCGCCACTTCGGAGAAAAACTGTGCATGACCCACAACGTCCCCGACTTGTGGGCGAAGCACTTCCGCGGCGACGTCATCAAGGACGCCCGCGGGCACTACTTCATCCCCGGACCCCTGCAGATCCGCGACGCCTACCTGGAGCACGTCCCCACACTCGGCTTCCACCCGCTCGCTGATGTCGATGCGAGCGCGCTCCTCGGCAACCCGGACATGCAGCGCGAGATCCACCGCCAGAAGCTCCGGGAGGGCCTCGCGCGCGTCGGCGCCTGGCGCGGTGCGAGCGAGCCGACGGTGCCCGCGCGCCTCGTCGAGGTCGACGGCCAGATCCGTCGAGAGCTCGCGATCGTGCCGCGGCGGTACGCGCACGCTCTGGCCGCCGCGATGGGGTCGAACGTCCTCGTGGAACCGGACGTGCACCCTCGGCGGAACATGCGACGCGCGGACCTCCTCGAGATGTTCGAGGACGCGCTCGCGCGGCTCGGCCAGTGACTCGTTGTCATCACTCCTTGGTACAGGCGTTTCCGATGCTACGGACGGGGGAAGGATCCGAGGCGCGTCATGGGACCCGCCCCCGCGCTGTGTTGAGTTGTGTTGAGCACTCACCGCGTGGATCGTCGCTCGCGGGGAGCGCCCCGCCCGATGACTCGGACGACAAAGCAGATCACCTCGAACGGAACGAGAAGCCCGAGCAGGACAAGGCTCCCGGCCTCGCCAACATGCGTGACTGGTAACACATACGCTATCGCGCCCGGCAGGTAGGTGCGCGTAATGATCTCAGAAACTCCACTGAGTCTGCGGGTCGTCGTCGGGTGGGGACATCGGGGCGGCTCTTCTCGCGGAGCGAGGATAGTCGTTGGGGTCGTGGGGCTACCCTACCGCCGCAACATCAATGGTGCCCGAAGCACTCGGTCAGGAGCGGCGTGAGAATCCAAACCACCGATGTTCTATTCGTTGTTGGAGCGGGGGCATCAGTACCTGCGGGCATCCCTCCCTATCGACGCTGGAAAGACCATGCGAAGGAACAAGCTCAGAGCGCCAACCTCCGGGACCTCTGGGGCATATGGAGAGCCGGCTTTCCGCGCCATGACATCGAAGAACTGGTAGACGGGCTCCGACTGAGCAAAGAACTCGGATGGGTTCCACAGGACACGCATCTCGGGAAAAGGTTCAGGCAGCCCTACGATGACACTCACTACAAGTCTCAGCCCCTTCGAGCCATCCCATACGATCGTGTCGAGAGGCAGATTCGACAGTTCATCATCGCTCAGCTCTGCCGAGCAAAGCCCGGCGGGTATTACGATTCGCTTGCGTCCCAACTGGTCGAGCTATGCTCAGTGTGCGATCAGCGGGTGACCGTGCTTTCTCTGAATTGGGACACACTACTCGAGGATGCACTCATTCGATCGGGAGCCGGATACCGACACTTGGGCACGGGCGACTACGTCGGGGAGAGCATCGGAAAGTATGAAATCCAGCTCGTCAAGCCGCACGGCTCGCTCGGGGTGGGCCTCTCTTCCACCGGTGTCTTCTCCTATCACTCAATGTACGAGTGGCACGGTGGCGAAGGCCCCGGTGTTAGTCCACTTTTCGCTCTCCCAGGGACATCTAAGCGAGACGAACTGGATGGCATGACGGCCGAATATGCAAAGCATTCATGGGAAGCCGTCGCAACCACCCTAAACCACGCCGGAGCAATTGTCTCCGTGGGCTACAGCTGGACGGGGACCGATCGGGAACTTCTCCTGTTCGCAAAGCACCGATATGCCCCGCCGGCGAGCATGGCCTTCTACAACGGGCCGGATGCCGCCGCCGTCATGCGTGGCTGCGCGGCCCTCGGCATACCCGAGCACGACTCGAGCACCGTGGACGCACGCGCTGGAATAGAGGAACTCGTAGCGTTTGGCGTCCAGCGGAGGGCAATGACGCTTCTTCTCGCAAGTGGCCACAAAGCCATTAAGACCCCACGCGCAGAAGATTGGATTCTAAGAAACTCACTGGTTGTCAACCGGGAAGATACTCCCTCACAGTGGACTTGGACCGACTTAGAACGCGAAGCACAAGCGAAGCGCGAGGCGCGATCTGCGAAGCGCAAGGCGCGGTCTGCACATAGGTCTCGATTTCGCTGAGCCGGAGGCGAGATTGGCGCGAGCGCGCCTCGCCGGCCACTAATGAGGCGGGCGATGGTCGTGCAACGCAGGATGGCTCGCGCTTGAACTCCCCCGCTCCCGACTGGGAGGCCCCCACGAAGTTACGCGATCAGCGCCCGAATCAATAGCTCAGCTCAAATCTCTTTCAACCTCAGTTGAACGTCCCTGACGAGCTCCACGACGTCCTTCCCGCCTTCCTTCTTCACGGACACGATGCCAGCCATCTGCATCTTGAACAGGTGGAACTGCAGGTTCTTCGAGTCGAGCTCAGTGTAGAGCGCGGCGACGGCGCGGCGGAGGTCCACCGCGAGCATGCGTTTCTCCTTGCGTAGCGCAAGAAGCGCGGCGACGCGCATTGGGTGACCCAGTCCTTCGTGGATTTGGGCGAGCTCGTCGATGTCTTTGGGCTCGGATTCCTTCATCGGATCCTCGGGCGCGCCTGTTCAGATGCGACGATTCACATCCGCGCGTCCGTCATTTGTATAATCCTAGAAACCTATGTATCTTTGCAGGCCCCCTCTCCGTTCGTCAGCCCGCCTGGTTTGGACGGCGACATTCCCTCTTGGGGCTTCGACATGACCAGCAACGCCTCTCTCACGAAAAAGAAACACAAGGCCAACAACACCATCCGCCTCCTCGACGAGCAAGCCGTCGCGTACGACGACATCACCCGCGGCATCCAGTTGGACGAGTACGACCAGTCGGGAACCTACAGGCGATTCCGCCAGTGGGAGATCTTCGACCGAGTGCTCAAGCTCCCCGAGGTGAAGGCGCTCCGCGACCGGGGCGCCGCGAACCGCGGCGACCCGCGCCTCTGAAGCGCGGATTCACAGTCACGGGAACCTCGCTCCCTTCGACCAAATCCCAGCCGGGAACGATGGGATGCACCACCCACAGGACACCTCGGAGCGAGAGCAAGGAACCCATGACCAGGACGCGAGCCGGCGGAGGCAGCAACGTACCTCCGAACAGCATCCAGCCTCCCCAAAGGCTTCCGCCGGCCGCGTTCCTGTTATCCTCACAGGTGACCCATGACCAACGACGTTCAACTCCGGAGCGCCCTCCGCCGCCTATACGCCACCCACAAGCTGCTCAACGCGGACGAGACGGCGTGCATTGCGCAGCTGCTCGGCATCCCGCCGGACGATGCCATCCGCGCGTAAGCGGCGTTCCTCCGGGAGCGCTCGGCTGCCGTACGGCAAGAGCGCCATCCGACTCGCTGAAGTCAAAGCTCCGCCAATTGGAGGCACATGGATACCTCGGCGTCGAGTTTGAACCACCGATGAACTCAAGGAGTACTGGCTGAATCGTGCGGAGGGGCGGACTTGAGAATCAAGGGTATCATAGCGACAACTCACGTTGACCTACAGCGCGAGAAGCTCGCCCTCAGTGCGCTCGAAGGGCTTGTCGCACAAACGAACGACCGCTGGATCCCTCTCGGCATGCACCATGATCCGCGGATCCCACCGATTGGTCGGGTCCTCCGAGCCGAACTGAAGCAACTTGACGACGGCGAATGGGGTGTCGAGACCGAGAGCGAGATCTTCGAGCCCGGCGAAGCGCCTGCCGTCGACCCGTCTCGCAAGTACAGGCCCAATCTTCGCCCCAACGGAGACGTCGGAGTCGTATTCGATTTCGCATACCGCAACGCCGAGGACGCGGCGGATATCGCGGCTCTCAGCAAGCTTCTTAACTCGAAATCGAAGCCTCGCTACGAAGCGAAGAAAGCCGCCGAGCCAATAACTATCCTCACGATTGCCGGCGGCTTTGTCCTCGGCAATATCACAGGTGGCTTCTTCGGCCAAATCGGCGCTGACGCCTATGAAGCCGCGAAGGAGAAACTCCAAAGTCTCCTTGACCGCAAGCGGAGAGTTGGGAGCGACACGCTCCTGGTCTACGACTGGGACGTTACAAAGGACGGCGATGTCCTCAAAGTGAAAATCGTCCTCACGAACCCTTCTGCCAGCGACATCGATTGGGCGTTCCGCGAGGGAATGCATCGCCTGGACGAATATCTCATCGAACACTTCGACGCACTGCGCTCGCAAGGCGCACGGGAACTCCTTGTCGACTTTGAGCATGAGAAGATCAACCTGAAGTTCGCGATTAACGAGGATTGCCTCCCACTGTTCCCCAACGATGATGAGACAGCAAAGGAAATGGCTCCTTCGGAGGCCAAATGAGATACCCTGGCGCCAGGCGTCCCGAACGAGCATGGGATATCGTTTCATATTATCAGAGCACTGAGCTTGCTGGCGAGGCGTGTCAACGACTGAGCGGCCGCGAACCGAATTCTCAACTGAAACGGTCGATTGCCTCGCACGTCTCGCAGGGAATGCAATACCTCTCCGCTGCATCAGGAGCAGAGGATCTCACCCGCCCGCTGCTGATTTACTACGGCACTCTGGCGCTCGGCCGATCCCTCATCCTCCTGACGGGTGGGGCGTCGAGCGAGGCGGCGCTCAAACAGAGCCATGGTCTTCAAAACGTCGCATGGGAGTCGGCGATAGCCCAGGACGAATTCCTCGCCCTCCAACTCAAAGTGGTCGATGGCACGTTCAGCGATGTCGCGAAGCTCACAGGAGCCCTACACAAAGCCTGGGTGAAGGACGACGAGGGCGGCGCGTCGCTCATGTCGTTCCCCCAAGAGCAAATCCCGGACCATTTTTCCCTCGGCAACATACTTGAGCGCCTGCCCGGTCTCAGCGCTTCCTTCCCGAAGCTTGCGGGGACACCAACGCGCACGCACGAAAGCCTCCTTCGTCGGCGGCCTCCGGAAAATCTGATAGTATGGGTGCCGAACGAGGAGATGCCAGGACCTGGGGAACAACGCGACTGGAGCAAGGCGTTCTTCGGTAGCCGGCTCGGCGCACTCGATATCGGGAACCCCCACGTAGGACAGAATGATCCCGATCTCGCGGAGGGGGGCTTCGTTCGAGGTGAGCTTTGGGCCGAATATCGGGAAGCCGCGCGGCGACTCGGATACGCCGAGACGCACGACGACATGGCGTACCTCGTGGAACCACTCCCCGGTCGAGTCTGGCTTTCCCCTATTGCCAAGCTCATGGCGGCAGCCTATGCATTTGGAATGCTTGCGCGATACTACCCTACAGCCTGGACGGCGATAGCTCGCGGGCCAAGCGCAAGCCCAATCGGTCCACTTGCTAGCCTAGCGCTGCGCGAAATTGAGAATGAATTCCCTCGTCAATGGGTCCGCTTAGTTGTTGACCCGTGGCGTGGGTGGTCGGCCACCTAATTTCCCCTATCTTGACTAAAATTAGGGAAAAATGGGAACTATGGCAGGGACCGGCGGGAGGAGCCCTCGTGGCGACTCGCAGGACCTGGATCAAGGACGTACGTCCTTGTATTCAATGAGGTCATGCGTCAAGCCATGAGGAGGCGCCCTGCCGCAAGCGTCCATGAACATGACGCGTGCCCTGCCCATTTTAACTAATATACCCTAAAAAAATTAACACACAAAAACGCGCGAACGCGCAAACACACACCCGCGAAACCACCCAACGAGCATCCCCACGCTCAGCATCCACTCGCTGGATGACTGACGACCCTCGCAAACAGCAACTCCGCGAGAAGCGTATCCGCAAGCATTGCGCCCAACGCGTCCTCGCCCTCGTTGCTACCTACTATCCATTCATCCTCCGCGAGAAGATCCTCGGCTGCTGCCGACGTCAACTCGCCGGAGACTACCGACGCTGCTGCCGCAGCTATCTCTGCCCCGCGTGCAACAGCCGCGAAAGCTTCGGCATCTTCGTCGCGCAATATGCGCGACTCGAAGCCTGCACACCCACCGGACGCCCCGTCCGACTTGGCCATGAGGTCTACACCCTCCCGCCACACCTACGCCCCCTTGTCACCACGAAAGAAGGATTCAGCGCGTGGAAACGCGCCACGCTCGCGACGATCCGCGACCACCACGGTCAGGACGCCGCCGGCGTCATGAACCTCCACCCCATCGGCGACGAGGACTTCACCACGTTCCACCCCCACTGGGACGTCGTCATCAACGGCTACGCCCTCAAAGACGGCGAACCCCAACTCCTCCGCTCGCCACGACCTGACTTCGACAGGATCCGCGGCGACTACATCCGCCACCTCACCCGCGAGCTCAAACTCACCGGCGAGATGGTCCCCAAGAAGGTCAGCCTGAACATCGGCGTGAAAGGCGGCCAATTCGCACACGCAAAAGGCAAGACGCTCCACATCGTGCGCTACAGCGCGCGCCACGTCTACCTCCCCCACCGCGCCTTCCTCTACGACCACGGCACGAAGGGCGACTGGTACTACAAGCCCAAGGAAGGCAAGCGCTTCGTCCAAGTCGTCGAAGGCAAGGACGCGATGATCGCACTCCTCAGCCACGACCTGAAGCTCGAAGGCCGCAAGCGCCGCATCTGGTTCGGCTACATGCAGAACCGCCTCAGCAAGAAGAGCCAAACCGCCTTCCACACGCCGGAGGAAGCCGAATGAGGATCATGCCCAGCGACCAGCTGAGCGCGCTCGCGACCGGCCGCATCGACGACATCACGCCCGAAGAGAAGCAGCTCGCCCTCCTCAAGGTGGGCGAGCGCCTCGTGGACCAAGTCTTCGACGCGCACATCGCCGAAGGCGTCGAACCCTCGCCGCTTGCCGAACTCTATCACCGCGAACGCATCAAGATCCTCAGCGAAGCGCCAGCCGCCGAGATCCGCGTGCGCGTCCTCCGCGCGCTCGAACGCAACATCACGCCCCTCCTGCGCAAGCATCATGCCTGGCGTCACGAGCACGACGGGAACGTCGTCTGGGAATTCAGCGGACCCACCGGCACCGGCAAATCCAGCTGCATGCTCGGCCTCATGGAACGCCTCAACCACGTCCGCCCCGAGGATCTCGCGAAGCACGTCACGATCGACGTTCCCCAACTCTCGCAACTCTTGCCACGGCTCTCACCGGGCAGCGCGGTCGCCATCGACGAGCAGACACACGCCGTGGGCGAAGGGAGCATCACGCAAGCGAAGGTCCTCCGCTCGATGGAGGACCAGATCCGCATGAGCGGGATCGACATCTACTGGGCCAGCCCCGAATCCCAGGACCACGCCACGAGCCAAGGCGAGCTCGTCGCCTTCGGCGCGAACTTCGCCCAGAAGTACACGAGATTCCTCGTCTACCTCAACGATCTCCCGTTGGGCTACGCGAACTTGCCCTGGTGCAGCAGCACCATGTGGGCCGCGTACCAGCCCATCAAGAAGAAGAACGTCGAACGAGCGCTGCGCGCGAGCTTCCAAGCCACCGAGAGCGCGGACGAGCAGATCCGTCGCCTCTTCGAGCTTGAGAGCGTCCAAGCCGCTTGCCGCGTGCGTCGCCTCAAGGTGGGCGACTGGCGACGCTTCACGCGCCGATTCTCCCCGAGCCTTGGCACCGCCCAAGTCCAGACGATGGCGGAGGAGATCGACTTCATGCTCGAAACACTCGCCACACGCCCCGACGACTTCGTCAACATCTACGGCTGGGAAGCCACGCCGAGGATGCATGACGCGGCCGCCGGCGGCGTCGAACCCGACAGGTGAACACCATGACCACCCCCGAGAACCTTGACAAGTCCATCGAACTCCCGCCCACCGAAGACCTCTCCCCGCCCATGGACGACACGTTGGGTCGCGTGCTCCTTCGCGTGATGGACACCGACCCCGAGAGCAACATTGTCTTTGGCAACATCCCGCGCGGCGAAGCCGAAGACTTCGCCGCCGCCGTCACGTACGCCGAGTTCAGCGGCTCGCCCGTCATCCTCCGCTACGAGAACATGAAGAACATGGCCAAGCGCGCCGAAGCCGGCTCGCTCCTCGACAAGATCCTCCAGACCGTCAAGGCCATCGGCAAGTCGCCAAACGAATCCAAGCCCGGCTTCTTCAACAAATTCCGCGGCTGACGCGCAAGCGCGACACCGCGCGCATGAACGCGCGCGAAACACCCGCGAGCATAACTCCCTCCTCGACGTACTCACATTGCCCCGCACCACGAGCGATTCAAAAAAACGCTCGTGGAACGCGAGGAGGAGATAGAATGTGTTCCGAAGGAAATCGAATCAATGGAAAGGCAACAGCGGTGGCTCTCGTCGCTCTTGGGGCGGTCGTTCTCGCAGTCGCGGGAACGGCTACCGCCGCTCCTAACGTGAACGTGAGCAAGACGTTCGGCCTCGAGCCTGGCGACTGGGTCCTCATCCAGGCGACGGGCTTCGCAGCCAACGGGAACATGACGATCGCCATCGACGGCGTGAACGTGTTCCAAGGCCGCGCGGACGCGAACGGCGCCATCACGCAGAGCGTGCAGGTGCCCTACAGCGCGAACGCGGGCTACAGCAAGCTCACCGTCACGGACAACGCGAGCACCGTCGACATCTCGATCCAGATCAAGGGAGCCATGGAATCCTTCGTGGAGACCATGCAGAGCCTCACGCCGCTGACGAAGATCCTCGTTGGGATCTTCATCATTCTGCTGCCGGTCCTGCTCTTCCTTTGGATCTGGAACTGGATGCAGAACTAGGCCAACCGCAAGACCACGTCGCCGGGCCCACACCTGGGCCCGGCACCCCCTTCCTGATCACTATGACCCAGCTCCAGCTCTCGCCAACCCGGCGCCTCATCATCTGGGGCGCGCTCCTTGCCGCCCTCAACGTGATGGACCTCACGTTCACCGCCATCGCCCTCGCCGGCATACCAGGCGCAACAGAGCTGAACCCCATCGCGGCGTATGCCTTCGACCAAGGCATCCTCACCGCGGCCGTCCTCAAGCTCCTCGCCATCGAGATCGTTCTCCTGATCGCGCTCGCGATGGCGCCCACGCCATTCGCGCGCACGACCGAGCGCGTGCTCATCGCGTGGTGCGGCGTCTTCCTCCTGGTCAACGCCTTCAGCGCGGTCCAACTGCTCGGGGGCTTCTGACGTGCGCAGCTTCATCTCCGCGCTCATGGCGCTCGCGCTCATCGTCACCGTCATCATCTACGCCGAGCCCGCCCAAGCCGCCATCTTGACCACGCCGTTCGAGCGCGACATCTGGAACCAGATTTCTGCACCCATCACCGGCGCCAACAGCGGCGCCCAAACCACGGACGGCCTCGTCCTCGTCACCGGCCAAACCTATTACCTGTACGTCGGGACCAATGCGGCGTTCGGACAGACCGTGAGTGTCGGCACGAGTGTCGGCAGCAACAACCTGCTCTACATCGACAAGTTCGGCGTCCTCACGCCCGGCGTCAACGGCCTCGACGCAGCGCTCGTGAGCATGACGAACACGAGCGAGACGTACAATCCATTCTACGCCACCATCCGCGTGACACCCACAAGCACCTCAAACTACTATCTCGCCACCAACAGCGGAGGCTTCGGCAGCCCCGGCTCACTAAGCAACGGATGGACATTCCCTCCCGGGGATACGACGGGGCACACTGTCGTCCTGGGCTACGCAGGTGCATGGCACCACAGCGGAGCCCCCACGATCGACATCGCCTTCGCCATCAAGTGCTGCCCACAACAACTCAGCGAAGCCGGAGCCCTCAGCGAGATCAGCAAGACAACCTCC
>JBAZZN010000080.1:0-10086 GCA_041658815.1 Thermoplasmatota archaeon | reverse complement strand
GCGTGAACTACTCCGCCTCATCGCAGCCGGCCGGTACCTCCTGCATGATGGTCTATCGCGAGATCGACGCGGGTTTCGTGCACTACGTCAGCTCGAACTCGTGCTCGACGTCCTGGACCATCAACCCGTCCGGTGGCGCTATCGCCGGCTGGAGCTAAGGCACAGCCAAGCGATCGCTGCGCACCGCAAGCCGCCCTTCCAGGGGGTCTCACGAGCGCAGGACGCCTCGCGTGACGTCCGCGACGCCCACGCCCTTCTCGCGCCACTTCTTCTCCTTGATGCCCTTCTTTAGCTCCGTGAAGGCATCCTGCAGTCCCTCGCGGATGATCAAGTTGAGTTCGGGCCCCGTGAGCGCGGCCGTGGCAGCATCCACGACCTCCTCGCGCGCTTCCTCGACCCAGCGATTCACCATGCCGAACTCATTGAGGCGCTTCAGTTTGGGGCTTGCTTCGATGGCACGGTTCACGGCCGCCTCCACGAGGTCGCGCCGCTCGTCCAGCTTCTTCCCGATGGCCGCCGCATAGTCACGGCTCGTGACGGCGTCCTCGAGCACGATGGCGAGGCGCATGAGGAGCGGGTCGGTCAGCTCCTCCACGAGCATGTACTGGTAGCGGTCGAAGAGGCCGCGCAGCACACGCGCGCCAAACGCCCTGTCCAGCGCCTCGCCAGTGCGCAGCACGATGATGATGACCTGGACAACGATGAAGAACCGCTCGGGGACGAGGAACGGGAACGTCAGTGGGAAGACGCCCAGCGCGTTGATGGCGTTGCGCCGCAACCAACGAAGTCGCCTGTCCGCGATGATCCACTTGAAAACGAAGGCACTGCCATACAAGGCGACGAGCGTGAGGTCGATGGTCTTGAGCGCCGTCACGTCCTGGCCAGTGAGCTTGTCCGTGCGGTACAGCACGAACACGAGCAGGCTCAGGAACGCGAGGAGCAAGATGGCGTAATCGACGATGTGCAGCTTCTCGCGCAGGACGAGGCGCTGCGACCTCTTGGGGGGTGTGGCCATCCCGCGGGAATCCGTTGGTGGGGCGGATGGTCGTTTCGGTCGGTTGGGGAAGGAGGTTCGGGGGCGCTCGACGCGTCCCCCGTGGACCGCCCGCTGCGGCGGCCTACATGACCTCGACGTTGTCGCTCGCAGCGAATCGGGCCCTCTCGCGCTGCCGCTTCTGGTACACGCTGCTCTCGACGAGCGCGTGCTCCTTGCTCTCTTCTTCGGCGGCCTTCTTGAGGTCCTCGAAGTTGAGGCCCTCGCGCTCGCGCTCGGGAGAGTTCTTGGGGAAGGGCAGGACGCGCTTCACGTAGTTCTTCTTGGCCGTGGTGATGATGGACTCCACGAGGGCGCCGGACACGATGTCCTTGCGCTTGATGGTCTTCACGGATTCCTTGGCCTCGGCGTCGAGCTTGAACTCGACCCACTTGTTGTCGCCGTAGATCTCGTCGAGAAGTTGCGCCTTCATGGCTTCGAGGGCCTTCTCCTTCGAGCCCCCATGCTCCGCGATGAACTTGTCCTGGATGGGCAGGTCCGCCGTGAGGTAGATGTTGATGATCTGCATGGCCGCGATCTTGTTTGGCCGCTGGATCTCGATGACCTCGTCGAAGCGCCCCGGGCGCAGGAGCGCGGGGTCGATCATGTCGGGGCGGTTCGTCGCGCCGAGGATATAGACGTCCTTGAGCGTGTCGATGCCGTCCATCTCAGTGAGGATCTGCGCGATGATGTTCTTCTGCACGCCTGCGCTGTCCTGTTGGCCTCGCGTGGTGCCCAGCGCGTCGAACTCGTCAAAGAAGATGATGCTGGGGGCGTTCTCGCGCGCCTTGCGGAAGAGCGCCTTGATCATGTTCTCGGACTCGCCGACCCACTTGGAAAGGATATCGGCGACCTTCACGTTGAAGAACGTGAACGAGTTCTCGGTCGCGACGGCCTTGCCGATGAGCGTCTTGCCGCAGCCTGGCGGGCCGTAAAGAAGGACGCCCTTGGGTGCTTTGAGGTGGATCTTCGCGAAGAGCTCAGGCTCCTTGTAGGGCAGCTCGACCACATCGCGGATGCGTTCGAGAGTGTCGTCGAGGCCGCCGATCTGCGAGTAACGGATGTTGGGCGTCTCACCAAGGAAGAGGTCGCGGATCTCGCTGCTGGGGCGCACTTCGAGGATCTCGAGGGACGGGGGCAGAAGGCTGACCTCGTAGCCGATCTTGATCTCCTCGTTGAGGCCCTGCGGGAGGTCGATGATCTTGCGTTCGTCGCCCATGCCGGCGGTCAGCACGAGCTTGTCCCCATAGATATCAACGACCTTGCCGACGATGCCTTGATCGTACAGCTTGGTCGCGGCGATGATGGCGTAGGTCTTGGGGTGAAGCCAGACGTACTGGCCTTGGCGCAATGACGAGCGCTCCACTTGGCCTGCGGCGACCTTGAGGACCTGCGTGCCGTGGCTGACTACGACTTCGTGCGCTTCGAGGTCGTCGCCTTGGAGGCGGAGCACGTAAGCTGACAGGAGAGGGGGCTCCTTGATCTGATTGAACTTCTCTTCGTAGGCCTTCACGAGGGCCTGCAGTTCCGCGTTCTCTCCTTGGAGCTGTTCGACGCGGCTCGTGGGGGTGTCGCGCTCGGCTGGGGCGTCGCGCGTGGTGCGGCCGCGCTTCTCGGGATCGTCCCTCATCTGCCCGGGTTATGCCCACCCGTTGTTTAAAGCTCCTGCTACAGTGGGCATTCGGCGACTCGCCCCAAGCACGGCTTCCGGGGTTTAGGAACGGCCCTGCGCGCGCCGGTGCGCCCGATCCGCCGAGGAGCATGACCCGACGGCGTGCCAGAGGCACGTCGAGGGTCGAGGCGCCGCAGCGCCGGTGCGACGAAGGCGGGCGGGATGCAGCGGCGCGCCCTTCGGGGCCGCCGGGGCGGGCGCATGGCTTCGTCGGACCAGCGGCCTGATGGCCGCTTCGACGCTCAACGTGGCTATGCCACGCCGTCGCGTCGTCCTCCTCGCCCTGCATCCCGCCCCGGCGGCCGCAGGGCCGTTCTAAACCCGGAAGCCGTGCTAGTGAACGGAGCGTCAGCCTCAAGCTCCCCCCATGGCTCGCGCAGAGTATGGAGTATCGGCTCCCAATGGACGTGCGTCCGACGCGCTACGACATCCACCTGCGAGCGGAGGTCGGAAAGCCCAGCTTCTCTGGCACCGTGCGGATCCACATGGACCTTGCCCGCCCCACGAGTGAGCTGCACTTGCACGCGCGCGACCTCGACGTGAAGCGCGCGTCGGCTGATGGCGCCACGGCGGAAGTGCAGGTCTTCCCCAAGGACGAACGCCTCCTCCTGCGGTTCCCTCGGGAGATCCCTGTTGGCAAGGCGACAGTCGAGATCGAGTACGCTGGCAGCGTCAGCTCCAGCATGGAGGGCTTGTACTTGTCAAAGGATGGCTCGCAGGAAGTCCTTTCGACCCAATGCGAGGAGACCAATGCCCGCGCCATCTTCCCGTGCATGGACGAGCCCGAGTTCAAAGCGAGCATCGCATGGACCATAACGACCGCGCCAGACGCCACCGTCCTGACGAACGCGCCCCTCGCGCGCCGCGACGGGAACACGTGGGTGTTCGATCCGACCCCCCGCGTCTCGACGTACCTCGCAGCCGTCTGCATCGGGCGACTCGCGCCAAGCCCCCAGCGTAACCTCGGCGAGATCCCATTTCGTGTGTGGGCGTATCAGGGCAAGGAGGGCCTCGGGGAGTACGCCAACGAGCTTTCCACGAGGCTCCTCCCGTGGTTCGTGGACTACTTCGCGCAACCTTACCCGTACCGCAAGTACGACCAGGTCGCCGTGCCCAGCTTCAGTGCAGGCGCGATGGAGAACGCTGGGCTCGTCGTCTTCCGCCAAGCGCTCCTCCTACGAGACCCCAAGACGACGTCATTCAGGAACGAGGTCCAGATCGCACGCGTCGTCTCGCACGAGATGGCGCACATGTGGTTTGGCAACCTCGTGACCATGGCGTGGTGGGATGACATCTGGCTCAACGAGAGCTTTGCCGAGTGGATCGCGCACAAGTGTCTCGACTCGGTGGCGCCACAGTACCGCGTGTGGGGAGAACAGCAAGCCGAGAGGATGGCCGCGATGACGAGCGACGCGCTCGATAGCACTCACCCGATCTACAACGCGGTCGAGCGAGCAGAGCAAGCGACCGAGCTCTTCGACGCGATCACGTACTACAAGGGCGCCGCCGTCATGCGCATGCTCGAAGCGTTCCTTGGCCACGAGGCGTTCCGCACCGGGATCAGGTCGTACATGCGCGAGCACCGCGAGAATAACGCGCGAGGTGCGGACCTGTGGCGCCATCTAGGCGCCGCGTCGGGCCAACCCGTCGAGCGCGTGATGGAGAGCTGGATACTGCAAGGCGGCTACCCCGTGCTTCACGTGAAGCGTGAAGGCAATGACCTCATCCTAAAGCAGGACAGGTTCCTTTCGTCGCCCTCGGCGAAGCCAAAGGACCAATCATGGCTCGTGCCAGTCGTCGTCCGCCATGACAAGGGCGAGACGCGCATGCTGCTGACGAGTCGAGAAGCACGAGTGCCGCTCCCACTCGGCACGAGCTGGGCCTACGCGAACGCCGAGGGCGTCGGTTTCTATCGCCTGGAGCACGACGCCGTGCTTTTCGAAGCGCTCCTGGCGCACGCCGCGGACCTCACCTCTGCGGAGCAAGGGACGCTCGTGGACGACCAATGGGCCTTGCTCCGGCGTGGTGCAGCGCCAGCGGATCGCTTCCTCCGCGTGGCGGACGTGCTGCTCCGCGTCGCCCAGGACGACCGCGTGCTGTCGCTCCTCGCGAGCCGCCTGACCGCCGTGGAGGACATGCTCAAGGACGAGAAGGACGCCAAGGCGATCGACGCTTTCCGCGCTTGGGTGCGCGCGCACCTCGCGCCGCGCCTCGACATGATGAGCACGGAGGCACGAGCGGGCGAATCGCCGCCAGACGCACTGCTTCGGGCGACGCTGCTCCAAACGCTCGCGTCGATCGGCCATGAGTCGCGCGCGATCGCGGCAGCGCGCGAGCTTGCGAAGCGCGAGAGGACCGACCCTGCTGCTGTCGATGCGAACCTCGCGGACCCCTCCGTCGCGGTCGCGGCACAGTTCGGGGACGCTGGAGCGTTGGATGCGTGGTTCGCGGAGTATGAGCGGCGCCGCAAGGCAAGCGCGCCACCTGCGCAAGTGCAGCGCTACCTCAACACGCTCATCGAGTTCCGCGACCCGGCGCTCGTTCGCCGCGTGCTGGACCGGGTCACTTCTGGGGAGTTGCCGTTGGAAGGCGCTGGCCCAATCCTCCGCATCGCCCTCACGAAGCACCACTCGAACGTGGAGGCGTGGCGGCACGTGCAAGCTCACTGGCAGTTCGTGCGCGAGCGCTTGGGCGACCAGTGGACCGGTTTCATCATCGAGCGCGCCGGAAACCTGCCCACGGAGCTGCGCGCTGAGGTGAAGCGCTTCTTTGACGCGAACGTGAGCGGGGTGGCGGACCAGACGGCTGCGCGCGCGCTGGAAACGCTGGAGCAACGCGCGCAGGTAGAGCCTCGGCTGCGCAAGGAACTCTCCTCGTGGTTCCGGCAGAAGACGGAAGCCTGAAGTAGCGCCGCGTCGAGGGGTGGGCGCTTTGAAAGACCGCATCATGGGGAGCGAGCACGAGTACACGCTCTTCAGCTCGCAGATGAATCCCCGCGGCATCGACCCTCACCGGCTGGCCCTCGAGGTCATCCGCAAGTCCCAATTCGCGGCGCAGGGCGAGTGGCTCAAGAACGGGAGCCGCGCATACTTCGACGTTGGTCACCTCGAGATATCGACACCCGAGACGCTTTGCCCGCTCGAGATGCTCACGTACGAGAAGGCTGGCGAGCGGATCGTGGACCTCGCGCGCATGAAGCTCGAGGAGTTCCACAACGTCAAGGTCAGCGCGTTCAAGAACAACACGGACCCCGACGGCGTCTCGTACGGCTCGCACGAGAACTACTGCGTGCCACGCAACATCGAGTTCCCCGCGACGTACGTTCGTGGGCTCGTGCCCCACCTCGTCACGCGCATCGCGTTCTGCGGCGCGGGCGACTTCATCGACCGCCGCTACGTGCTCTCCCCCTGCGCGTACCTCACGAGCGAGTTGATCTCCGGGGGCAACCTCTCGAACACCGGCATCCTGCACACGCGTGACGAGCCGCATGCGGACGCCACGCGGTGGCGCCGGCTCCACGTCATCATCGGAGACGCGCTCATGAGCGAGACGAGCATCTACCTGCGTGCGTTCACGACGAGCGGCGTTCTAGAACTCCTTGAGGATGGCGAGCTCCACGACGCCCCCCAGCTCCGCGAGCCCCTGCGCGACATGTGGCACATGGTCGAGCAAGTCGCCCCCGAGCAGTGGAAGTTGGAACTCACGAACGGCAAGTGGGTCACGCCAATGGACGTGCAGCGTTACTTCCTCGCCAAGTTCGAGGAGCACGGCGTAGCACAGTCCAAGGAAGAGAAGGAGGCACTGAAGCTATGGGAATGGGTGCTCGACAAACTCGATGCGGGCGACATCCATCAGCTCAAGCGCAAGGTCGAGTGGGTCATGCGGCTCATCGAGATCGAGAAGATGATCGACCTCAAGGGACGCGACGAGAACGTCGAGATCGCCACTGCGAAGCAGTACAGCGAGCTATCAGGCGCGTCTGGCCTCTACTACAAGCTCGAGAAGGCGGGACTCGTGGACCGCATCACGACGGATGATGCCATCAAGAAGGCCATGGTCACGCCGCCCGACACGCGCGCGAAGGCCCGCGTGAAGCTCCTTGAAGAGTACGAGATGGGCTCGATCGATTGGAGCGAGATGAGCATCCTCACTGAGGATGGGGGGTACGAGCGGATCCATCTCCCCGACCCGTACTCTACCAAGTCCCCACTTTAGTTTGGTTTCTTGGATTCTTCGTTTCTTGGCGTGGGGAACGGATCCGGAACGCCAAGAACCCAAGAAGCGAAGACTCCAACGGGCCAAGCCCACTCGGGTCGGCGAATCCCTTACAGCACTCGCTGAGGGGACCGGAGCGAAACAAGCGTCGTGAGAAGGAAGAGGAGGACGGCAAGCCCACTTACAAGTCCCGACGCGCGCCACGACCAAGTGATCCCCCCAAGCCATCCGACCACGCGCATGAGGACGCTCCCGTGGAGCAGCACGAGGGGCGCATACGCAGCCGCGTGGAAGGACATCGAGCGCCCCACGATGGCACCAACGACGATGGGCGCGTGACCAAACACCATCGAGATGGCAAAACCAAGGAAGATGGCGTGCAAAGCCGCGTCATCGATCCAGCCGGACCCATGCGCCCCACGCCAAGCGAAGAGCGCGCCTGCAGCAGCAAGCCACACATAGCCCGCCAGGAGCGCGACAGCAGAGAACGCGTGGCGCCCCCCGGCGCGGACGAGGCGTGCAGAGATATCATACCGCAGGAGCCACGCGCTAAGACCGACGAGGCTCACGCCTGCGAGGGTGATACCGACGCGGCGGGCCACGGGGAAGACCCCGATCCCTATCAGGAGCAGGCCGCAAAGTGCGCCGAACACGAGGACGGCCCACCGCGGCGCGCTCAGAAGCCGGCTCAGCTCCAGGCGTTCGCCCGCGATGACGAGCACGAGGAACGCGATCAACCATCCCACCATCGCCTCCGTGGCGCCTCCTGTGGCGAACGTGGCGGTCCCAAGGAGGAGGGAGACGCCAGAGAGAGCCAGCGAGACCCCGACCAATCCACCAGCGAGGCGCGCGATGAAGCCCATCGTCAGAGCGAGCACGAGCGCTCCTAACGCCATCACGCTGCCAGCGAGCGGGACGGGCGCGCCCAATGCGAGCCCGATGGCGCCAGCCGACGTGAGGATGGGTGCTGCGAAGGCCCAAGTGCGGCCAGCGCCCACCGCGCGCTCCACGCCGATCGCGGTGCCAAGGAAACCAACGACCATGATCACGCCATGGTTGGCCAGGAGACCGGGCCGCGTCGGGAACGCCCACCCCATGCGCGAAAGGCCCGCCCAGCCGCCCGCTACCATCAGCACAACGCCAGCCGCCATGAGCGCGACGCGACCGGCGTGTCGCGGTGGTCGCGTCACCACGAGCGCTCTTCCGTGGCGCTTCGATCCTGCCGCGCGTGCAGTGTGTCCTTGCTGATGCGGCCTAGGTGTGCGACGGACGTGATGAGGTGCAAGCGCAGCGCAGGGGGAACGTCGCTGTCCTTGAGCACCGGGACGCCCGTGTCCTGAAGCACCCCAGCCAAGTAGTCCTCGCTCTTCTGGACAACGTCATCGTGCTGAGTTCCGTCTGGCATGCGTAAGCATCGGCACGGGCGTGCAAGATACTTACGCCACGGCACGGAGCGGAGTTCTTGTAGGACGTCCACGCTCGCGAGCGCGTGAACGTCACCATAGGCGGATCGAGCCTTGGGGGAAAGCAAGGACCTGCGATCCGGCCGCAGCCCGAGGCGCCGCTTGCGAGGCGCAGCGCCATCGTGGCGCTCCTGTTCTTCCTCGCTGCTACGGTTGACCTCGCGTGGGAGGGCGTTTCGACCGTGAGCCTTCAGCGCGCGTTCCCCCTCTACGCTTTGGGCGGGTTCAGCATCCTCATCTTCGGCACGAGCCGTCTTCTCATCGCTGGGATGGCGGGGCGTGACATCGCGGGCGGATCCGCGTCTTCCGCGAGCGTCGTCATCCTGGCCGCCGTCGGCTCGATCGGGGCTTTCTTCGCGCCACCGGACTTCCCCGAGTGGCGGCTCGTCTTCGCCCTCGCGTGGTCGCTCGCGGCCGTGGGCCACACGCTCGTCACGGTCCTTACTGTGCGCCGCCCGCCCGTGCGCCCCCCCATCCAGAGCGAGGCGGGTCCCGCGCAACGGTTCACGATCCGCATCCTCGAAGCCGTTTCACTCCTGTACGCACTGGCCGCGGCAGTCATGCTTCCACTTGCCGCCGTGGGCAGCATCTCGCTCGCGAGCAGCGTGCACGTCGTGCTCGTCGGGTTCGTGGTCGTGACCATCATGAGCGTCGCGAGCCACATCCTGCCTCGCTTCACGCGCGCCCAACCAAGCGCATGGGCGATGGTGCCGCTTGGACCACTGGCTCTCGTGGGGCCTGGACTCATGGCTGCCGGCCTTGACCGATGGCGAGGCCTCCTGCCACTCGGGGCCCTCCTTGAGGGCCTCGCGTTCCTCATCTTTGGCATCGCGGTCGTGCACATGCTCGTTCGTGCGAACCGCGTGCGGCTGACGCTGCTCCCGTACGCTCTGGCACCAGTCCTCATCGGCATCGGCGGCAGCCTCGCCCTTGTCTTTGCCTTGTGGAGCCAAGCCGGAGACCAGCTCGCCACGCATGGGTTCCTCAACACCTTTGGCTTCGTGGGGCTCATGGTCCTTGGCGCAAGCACGGACCTCTACGCGCCCGCGATGACCACTGGCTCTGCTTCTGCACGGCGTCACCTCGCCGTAGTGCTCACGCTCGCGCTCTCGGGGCTGCTCATCGGTGGACTCGCCCTCGCCACCCACCACGAGACGGCTGCAAGAGCGGGCGTCGCCGTGTTCGCGCTGGGCATCGCGTGGCAGCTCGTGGGAGTCATCGCTAGTCACAAGCGTGCGGACCGCGTGGTGTCGCGCCTCACGCGCAAGAGATAGGACTCAACAAAGTCGTTGGTACCACGCCGATGAGCCCATCATCTTGGACTGCATCTCGACGAACGCGCTGTACTCCTCGATGTTCTCGACGAGCTTCGCCGGCGCATCGTCCGGCACGTAGAACCTTCGCTCGATAGTGTGCTGCATCTCATCCCATCCTCGGCCTTCGCCGCGCCCCCCTCACCACTGTGTGGGTTAGTCATTTTCGCTTTTTGTGATGGCCTAGCTTCCTTGCGCCCGTTTCCGGTAGAGTGCATGGAGCGCCAGCGTGCGCGCGCCAGGCTCGCCGTTCCCTATCATCTTGCCATCGATGGCAACGACCGGTATGACCTCGCTTACGCTCGCGGTCAAGAAGACCTCATCCGCACGCGCGAGGTCAGGGACGCGTAGAGGCCGCTCCTGCACTTGTCCGGGCGCGAGAGCGAGCAC